>NZ_JBFSUL010000009.1:0-102884 GCF_041467395.1 Vibrio sp. 10N.247.310.98
GACTACTTCTTCTTGAAGATAAAAGCGGCTTTCCCCGGAAAGCCGCGATGAACCTCTTTTATTGAGTGGGTGCTGGATTCGAAATCTAGCTCACGAAACCTTAGAGATTGAGTCTACTCAGTGATCTCTTGCAGCACTTCTCCGATTGACCCGCTTGGTTGGGTGATACCCAGTTTGTTCGAAAGCGTTGGCGCAATGTCATATGGCGTCACTGCTCGCGATACCTTCTTAGCTTCAACGTCGTAGCCTGCAAAGATCACAGGCACATGAGTGTCGTATTTCCACGGAGAACCATGTGTAGAGGCAATTTGGAGGCCTTCCATGTCGTTAATGTAGCTGCGCGGTGCAAATACTACGTACACGTCGCCAGAACGAGCAGGGTGGTAGTTGTTTTTAATTAGCTGCATCACATGCGTATCCGGTACTCGGTTAGCCGCAATGTCACTACTTGATACAGCAAACGCAACACCTTTCACTTTTGCAATTTCATCCGCAATAGCTTCTTGGACCTTAGCCAGATCAAGCTTCTTCTCAGCGATCAGATCATGATTCAGATAGATGTAAGGTTGTGCGTACAAGCGAATCGCGTCTTTGGTTAAACCAAATTCATCCTTCAATCGTTTCTCAACACCACTCGAGAGTAGTGTGTCTTTATTGAAGTATTGAGCTTGATTGAAACCAAGCGCATTTGCCGCAGGTGAAGATTCAGGTACACCGTGGTCGGCAGACAGCACAATCAATGTGTTTTCTAGCCCGACTTGGTTATCCACGGTTTTGAAAAGCTTAGCGAGAGTCTTATCAAGTCGGATAAGGTTGTCTTCTGTTTCTAGGCTTTCAGGGCCGTAAAGGTGCACCACGTAGTCATTTGATGAGAAACTCACTGACAGATAATCGGTCACGTCGCCTTGGCCAAGCTTCTCTTGCATCAACAAGGTGCTAGCGAAGTTTTCCGTGATTTCGTCACCAGCAGGGCTGACGGTTAGCGTTGTGCTGTAGTACTTGTAACTTGCCGGGCCATAAGGATGAGGGAAGGTGCGTTGGAAGTCACCGAGTTTCACTTTGTGTTCGGTATCGTGTTCTTGCAACGTGTATTTATCACGCGGTAATGAGAGCTCCCATTTCTGTTTGGAATACTGAGCAGCAATCGCTTTCTCGTTCCAGCGTGATACCCAATCTGGATACTCGTCATAGTAATAGTTACTGGTGACAAACTCCGATTGTGCTTTGGAGAACCAGAAGGCTTTACCACTGTGTCCTGCCAATGAGATTGCGCCGCGGTCTTTCACTGATACACCGAATACTTTTGATTTGCCACTATTGGAAATCGTCAGTTCGTCACCAAACGTGGTGGAGAGTATTGGCTCTGGAGAGCGGCCATCGCCTTGTGCTGTCTTCTGCGTTGGGTCGATCTCTGTTGCTTTATCGACACCTGCACCAGAGGTCAGCATTTGGTAGTTACCGTCTTCTACGTTATACACCAAACGTTCTTCGCTACGGTCATACCAAACGTTACCTACCATGCCGTGTACGCTCGGTGGAGCACCTGTTGCAAGCGACACATGGCCCACGATCGTTTCCGTGTTGCCATGTTGGTAGTTTGCGTTGGTGTAGTAGGTACCATCATCCATTAAGTACCGGAAACCGCCTTCACCGAAGTTGTGCTTATATCGTTCGATTAGATCTGCGCGCAGGCCATCTACCGTGATTTGAAGGACTAGATTTGGCTTTTCCTCAGCTGAAGCTGGGAGAGCGCAGAGTAACGCGAGGGTTAGTCCTGAAAGCTTGGTGTATTGCATAGAGTTTCCTTATTCACTGTTGCCGCTGAGTTCTAATGTTTGGTCAGGTTTCCAACGTTTGGCCAGATTTGTAACGTGTGTGCAGTGCGAATCGTATTTTTAGTATTGTTGGTGACGATTATTGAACCATAACCTTCGGCATCTTTAGTTAGTTCGCTTCGTTAGCTAGTTCACATCCTTAACTAAACGCAGCCCCATATCTGACATAGTGATCGATTGGCTTGTGAAGTCACGACGGTAACTTTCAGATTCATTTTCGTCATAAGCAAAGCTGCCACCGCGAACCGATTTGTGTGATAAACCGACGTCGCTGTGTTTTGCGTTGTTAGGGTTGTCTGTTGGACCGAATCGGTAGAAGGTGTCATCGAAGGCATCGATAACAAACTCGCCCACGTTTCCTGTCATGTCATATAAGCCTAGTTCATTTGGTTTCTTTAGCCCGACTGGATGTGCGCTATTTTTAGAATTTGCTGAGTACCACGCAACATCATCTAAGTTATTGGAACCACTGTAAGTATAGCCTTTACTTTTATTGCCACCTTTGGCTGCAAATTCCCATTCAGCTTCAGTAGGCAGACGGTATTCTTCACCCGTTAATTCATTCAACTGCTCAACAAAATAGTTTGCTTGCTGCCAACTAAGGTTATTGACCGGAACTTGTGGGTTTTGGAAATAACTGAGAGATGAACCCATCACCGATTCGAACAATTCTTGAGTCACCTCAAACTTCGCAATATAGAAACTATCTACAGTTACATTACGTGCAGGACGCTCTGCTTTGGTCGCTTCTGGACCGTTCGACCCCATGGTGAATGTGCCGCCTTCAACCAACACCATCTCTTGGTCAATTTGTTGGGCGATGGGGTGTGTAGGCACGCTTGCACAGCCACTCAGAAGGATAGTCATGGTGACGCTGCTAATTGTTGCTAACTGTTTGTAATTAAGAAATTTCATCACGTGCCTCAGATGTTCGAAATAGGGTCTAATTCTAACGTTTAAGGTCATTCCTATTGGTTATAAAGGGTATAACATGTCACCTGATCGAATAGGAATTATGATGGGTCCAGAATACTAAAATAGGTAGGTAAATCATGCATATTACTCAAGGT
The DNA here is from genome assembly GCF_041467395.1 of Vibrio sp. 10N.247.310.98. NCBI lineage: Bacteria > Pseudomonadati > Pseudomonadota > Gammaproteobacteria > Vibrionales > Vibrionaceae > Vibrio > Vibrio sp. 10N.247.310.98. Next base: position 2,906 of record NZ_JBFSUL010000009.1, read on the forward strand.
CCACAATATAACGGTAAAGCGTCTAAGCGCTTGCATGTCATGGCTAAGCCGATTGGCGCAGCATGCAACATTGACTGTAAATATTGTTACTACCTAAGTAAGCAAGATTTGTTGGAGTACAAGAAAGGCAGTTCTCCAAGAATGGATGATGAGACGTTAGAAACCTACATCCGACAATACATCGAAGGTCAAAACACGCCAGAAATTATCTTCTCATGGCAGGGTGGTGAACCTACCATGCTTGGTTTGGCCTATTTTGAACGTGTGGTTGAACTACAGAAGAAGTACCAACCTGAAGGTGTATTGATTTCAAACGACTTACAAACCAATGGCACGTTACTGAATGACGATTGGGGGCAGTTCTTAGCAAAGAATAACTTCTTGGTCGGCTTAAGTATTGATGGCCCAGAGATGCTGCATAACGCCTACCGTACTAACCGAGCCGGTCGTGGTACGTTCAAACAAGTGATGGCGGCTGGCGAGCTGTTGCACAAGCACCAAGTGAAATTCGCGACGTTAACCTGCGTGAACAACCTGACCAGTCAAAATGCACTAGAAGTGTACCGATTCTTACGTGATGTGGTGAAGTCGCCACAAATGCAGTTTATCCCTATCGTTGAGCAAAAAACCTTTAGAACGGTTGCACCACAAACATCCCAAGTAAGCGAGCAGCTTAAACAAGGCGACAAACGCCTGATCCCCGGCCATAAAGATTCAATCATGGAATCGTGGTGTGTGTCGGACTTGGCTTGGGGTAACTTCTTGATTTCTGTGTTTGACGAGTGGGCCAAGAACGACATCGGCAAGGTGTTTGTTCAGTATTTTGAAGCGAGCGTAGAAACATGGATTGGGCGTCCGAACCCACTGTGTACCTTGAATGAGATATGCGGAAAGGGCTTGGCAATGGAGCCAAATGGCGACGTATTTTCATGCGACCATTATGTTTACCCTGAATACAAGATTGGCAATATTCATCACGAGAAACTTGAGGATTTGGCGTACAGCGCACCACAGCAAAAGTTTGGTTTTGCTAAATCCCGTACACTGACCAGTCAATGTCAGCAGTGTGATTACAAGTTCGCTTGTCATGGTGAGTGCCCTAAGAACCGCTTTATCAAAACTCGTGTAGGTGAACCGGGTTTGAACTACTTATGTGCTGGTTGGCATAAGTTCTTTTCTCATGTCGATAAGTCGATGGCGTACATCGCTCGCGCGATGGGGCATCCGGTTGCTCATGGTAAATTCAGCGACTCAGTATTGATGGCGCATCGAGCAAAACAGGCGCAACAAGCTACGTTCGAGACCAAGTTTTAACTCGTTCTTTGGATCAACAGGTCCAAGAAAAATTTAATCAGATACGAGTCTAAGGACAGGCTAAGTTCTCCAGTTTAAGGTAATACTATGATGAAGAAGAGTTTAGCGACGGCTGTTGCTTTATTGATTTCAACGTCCGCATTAATTTCAACGTCTGCGATGGCTGCGAATAGCGTTCAACAAACGGTTGACGCGCCAGCACAAAATATCAATCAAGTGCTTGAAATGACGGACACTCAAACCCGCATTCAACAGTTGTCTTACATGGCACAAGATCAGAATCAATCTGTTGAAAATCGTACTGGTGCACTGCAAGAGCTTGCTTCATATCCAAGCCAAAATGCGCTGGTGGCGGTGGCAAGAGGCTTAAAAGATCAAAACCCTGAAGTTCGTGAAGCGGCGGTTATCGGTTCTGAACCTTACCAACTTGAACATCGCTGGGCGTTAGTTTCCCCCTTGCTAAAAGACAGCGATACCATGGTTCGCCATACGGCAACGTCAAACCTAGTCCGTGACTTCAATGCATTGGATGACGAGCAGAAAGCACAAATTGAACCACCAGTCATAGAGCTTATTAGCTTCTTGGAAACGCAAGAATCTGAAAAGTACCAATTACTGTTTGCTGATGTGCTTCGTTGGCACAATGACTGGGATAAGGCGGAAACGGTTTATCTAGAGCTGATCAATACGCATCCAAAAGAAGCGCAAGTTTGGTTGAGCTACGCAGATAATTTTCGAGCTCAGAACAAAGATAAGCAAGCAGTCGAAGTATTAGATCGTGGTTTGGAGAGCGTGCCAAACAACGCCGCTCTGCATTATTCGAAATCGTTGACTCTGGTTCGCCTTGAAGACAAAACTGCGGCAGCCAAAGAGATTGAAGTGGCTGCGAAGCTAGCGAAAGATAACAGCTACTACTGGTACCTAAATGGGGTATTACAAGAAGAGTTGGATATCGACAAGTCGACTAAATCGTTCGAGAAAGCATATTTGATCTCTGGTTCTCCAGAGCAGCTATACGCGGTATGCGATATCTATGTGCGCTACGGAAATGAAAAGACCGATGATTGCTTAGGTGAGCTAGGTAAAGTAGCTCCTGACTATGTTATTGATCAGTTGAAAGATAAACGAGTAGCGCCAAGCTCATAATATCCTAATGAGTAATTAGCGAAGCCTATAATGAAAAGCCAGTCGACACGTTCGACTGGCTTTTTCGCATCCATGAACTGCTTAGACGAGGTTCAAGCAACTAAAGACAAAATAAGGGCAAGCCTGTTACTTGCCCATTTCGTTTTATTATTCACCCATAGAGCTTGATGTACGGCGTCTGTCGGTCGCGCCATAGATCTTGCCATCTTTGACTTCAATGGCATTCAAGCCACTGACGACTGGAATGACATGCACCGGATAACCGAGCTGCATGAACTCTGGTACTAACATTTCGGCGTAGGTTTTCTTTTCGACGAGCAAACCCGTTGGGTCGTAAGGTTTGGTGCGATCAATCTTTGTCTTTTTGGTAAAACAGCGCAAAAGTACCGCCGCCAATCCCAGTCATATCCGGTTCAACCACCGACATTGTCATCTGCATCGCCACCATTGCATCGACTGCATTACCTCCTTGCTTGAGTACCGAATACCCAGTGCTGCTTACATATGGATTCGTTGCACTTACCATAAACTCTTCGCCAGTTTCGTCTGGCGTAATTGGAAAAGGATTTGGGTTAGAAGACGAAACTCAACATGATGGTATAAAGGACGGCATCTTTGTCATCAAAACCAGTAAGTGCGTTGAAATTCTCAACAAAGGCACCGTTTGCTTTACGAGCCTCAAAATATTGCACTTCGCCATTGATGGAGACGTTAGGTAACACATCGTAATCCACACCAATTAGGTAGCTGTTTCCTGTTAGGTGTTCGTGAGAATCAAACTCTGCTCCGTAAACGACGTATGGAGTGAATAAATCTAGTCTGTAGCCCAAACTAGCGTACATCGAGGACGAGATGTCACTGATCTGTCCTTCACTTGTCAAAACAAATTGACCCAGTTCGTATTCTGCTCCTAATGACCAAAGTTGTATATGCTGGTTATCTTGCTCAGTTCTGAATGGGGTCGGTACTCCGGGAATTGTTGTGATAACAATCTGATCGAAATTTGAATCTAGGAAAGATAAATTCCAACGGTAGCTATCACCGCTTAGCTGCAGATTTGCGCCGAGCATGCGATTGGTTTCAAATTCCAGTTTTGTAGTCGAGTTGAAATCTACGTCATTTTTATCTTTTATGCCGATAAACGGAGTAAGTAAAAGAGTAGCTTCGTCACTGACATCGTGAGTCCAGCTCACTTTTATGCCATTGAAAGCTGTGATTCCGAGAACGCTGTTATACACCTCTGTAGGTGGCCTCGCGGTCATATAGGCTTGGCCTACATAGTAGTACTCAGAGGCAAGGAACAGTGGCAGTCGTAATCGACCAATGCTGACATCAAAGTCATTAAATTCATAACCTAAGTAAGCCCACTCTAGCTGCGGCTCACTCCAATCATATTGGGGTGGCTTGACAACTTGCACGGAAGCTTTGAATGAGTTGTAGAAGTAATCGAGTTGAACACCAAATGTGGTATCACAGTCGTAACAGCTCTCATCAGTAAAACCGCGGTTGATGATTAATGGATTATCGTTATCCGATGTTGCCCAAGACGTTGAGCCAAAGCCACTCAAGGATAAATTATCGGTAAGTTCGATATTCGCAAAAGCCGGAGAGGCCATTGAGGCACATAACACTGACGTAATTATTCTTTTCATATTATTTCTCCGAACTTATAACGTAGAGAACGTTGGCATTTTGAGGAACCGAAGAGAGTGGGGAGTAACCAATACGGTTTGGTTTGTCATCAAGCCAGTCGACTAAGCTGTCGGTTGACGCCGTTTTGATTTCTCTTGGATAACGCGCTTTTCCTGAAAAAGATAAACCAGCCCAGTGTGCATTCATTTGAGCGGCATTTTTTCCAAGCAAAAGCTGATAAAAGTCCTCTCTTTCGGCACTGTTCTCAGGCCAATCAGACAGTTCAACACGTTTGCCATTGAGGTGCTTAGTTTTCCCTCTATAGAGCTTTCGCGCTTTGTTTATTGATATCTCTTCAAATCCGGAGTCTAAAGAAAATATGGCATAATCTTCAGCGGCGTGAGCAGGGCTTAGAAAAAGCAAGCTTCCTAATAGCCCTACCGCGACTGGCAACATGACTCTGCGGGGAAGTGTTTTTATTGTTCTAATCCAATCCATGAGGTATCTCCTAACAAGTCGCACTTTCTATTTGATGGAATAGCTTTTCTTTTCTTACGGGCTTCGCTACGTATCCATCCATTCCGGAATCAAAGCACTTTTGAATATCATCATCGATAACACTAGCGGTTAACGCGATAATAGGAGTTTTGCTTAAGCCTTGGTTTTTCTCGTGTTCTCGAATCTCCTTAGTTGCCGTGAAACCGTCCATAACAGGCATCATGCAATCCATCAAAATAATGTCGAAGCTACTGTCGTTCTGGTACATATCAACGGCAATTTGTCCGTTGTCTGCAATTTCAAAGGCATATCCGGCCTTCTTCAGCATGATAGAAGCTACTTTTTGATTGACGCGGTTGTCTTCGACTAGCAAGATTCTCTCTGATTTGCTCGGAATTGCGTTTTGTTCCGCTTCTTCAGGCAAAGTACGTTTGGTCGCAGCCCCGTTGATAATTGGAGTGACAGTTGCAGGTTGTTTCTTAGGTTGAGCTTTATAGGAAGCTGGTAGTGGCATAGCTTCTACCGCGGTGAGTACTTTCTCTTTAAGCATTTCGAACTTGAATGGTTTTGGTACATAGTCATCCATACCAACGTCGAAACACCTCTGAATATCGTCATCGATGACACTGGCGGTCAATGCAATGATAGGGATGCGTCGCGTCGCTTCTGTTTCTTTTTCAATTCTTCGGATGTTGCTTGTTGCATCAAAGCCATCCATAACCGGCATCATGCAGTCCATGAGTATCACCGCGTAATGAGGATTAGCGGTGAACATGTCCACAGCTTCTTGACCATTATTAGCGAACTCGAATTCAAAACCACTTTTACCGACATGAAGACCAGCAATTTTTTGGTTGATCTTGTTGTCTTCAACGATGAGGATTTTGTGTTGGATCTCGACTGATGTCTGGCTTGCTTCTGATAGTTCCGCCAAACCTCGTGTATCACAAAGCTCAATAGCTTTAATTAAACGCAAGCCGAGTAGGGGCTGTGCGACTTGTGCAGTAACGCTGTCACCAAGATTCGCTGGCTCACTTAAGAAGGAACGTATCAAACAGATAGTGATGCCGTTTTGGTGCAGCTTTTCTAAGTTATCTGCGTGGGTATTAGCTAGGAATGCGTCATCTTCGGCGAAAACAACAGTAATAGGTTTAGTGTGTTTTTGAGTGGAGAGCTGCTCTGTAATTGCCGTTATATCATTCGTTTTATCGGTAACCTTCAAACCATAAAGGTTAAGGTCGGACTCGATTCGCTCGGAGAGCATGTTTTCGTTACCCAGCACATAAATATCAGCCGTTGCTGTACTTGGTTTTGGCAGTATCAAGTCAACAGGCAATACCAAGTCGAAGTAGAAACAGCTTCCTTCACCTTTGACGGAGTCGAGTTGAATTTGACCACCCATCAGCTCTACCAACTGTGTACTGATGGCTAGACCAAGACCAGTACCACCAAATTGACGTGTGGTTGAATCGTCTTCTTGAGCGAATGGTTCAAATATCTGTTTTTGTTGCAGTGAATCGATACCAATACCCGTATCTCGTACAGCAAATCGAATGGTGGCATTGTTATCTGCTTTGTTGAGCGTTTGAATTGATAATGTGACGCCACCTTCAGCCGTAAACTTCACCGCATTCGACATAAAGTTCATCAAGATCTGTCTTAAACGGTGATCGTCTATCATCACGCGTGCTGGTGTATCTGGGCTGATATCAACGTTAATCGATATTCTTTGTTCTTTCGCTTTTGGTGCCACAATAGAGGCGATGTCGTATATCGACTCTCTAATCGATGCAGAATGCGGGCTGATTAATAGCATGCCAGACTCAATTTTAGAGAAGTCTAAGATATCGTTGATTAAGCTAAGGAGCAGTTGGGATGAAGTTTCGATCGTATCAACATAGTCACGTTGTGTCGGTGTAAGCGGCGTATCTGCGAGGATTTCCGAAATACCAATAACACCATTGAGCGGGGTGCGAATTTCATGAGACATGTTGGCCAAGAAGCTACTTTTTGCTTTGCTGGCTTGTATTGCGTTGTCTTTCGCGTGTTCGGCATCCTCTTTGGCTCTCTCTGCGTCTTCTTTTGCTACCGTCAATCTCTCTTTCGCGAGCTCTCGTTCGATGGTCAATCGTTCAACTTGCTGAGCAAACAGACTGAGTTCATCTTTACCTTGGATTAATTTATCTAAAGAAGGGCGCGTGTCATCATTTTCGCTTTTTAAGAAAGCTAACACCAAATTAAGGTTGTTAGTGACTTGTCTCGCCAAGCTAAGAGTTAAACCCATAACAATCGCTGCCAGCAAAGCGACGATTGAAATAAACAGGGTTCGTTGTATTTGCGCGTCATAGATGGCTTGCTCAACTTCTTGTTGAAACTCTTGCTTGATTACGCCGCCAAGGCTTTGTAATAAGTTGAGCCGTGCGCTCATCGCTTCTAAGCCGACAGACACTTCTTGTGGCGTCAGTTGGCTGATTGTATTTAGGTCGAGTAGCGCGCTTCTTATCTCTTGGCTTTGAGCAAACACATCATTTCGAAACACTTCAACCATCAAAGAAACTTGATGTTCGTTGGCGTTCAATGAAACAAAGCGCTCTAAGAACAATTGCTGTCTTTCACTCAAGGTTTTGATCTGTTCGGCGAGTTCTGGGTCGTACTCTTGGCTGATTTGGAAGATCTCAATCAGTGAACTACCAAGCTTGAACTCTTCGTTCGACCAAAACATCAACCACTCAAGTTGTTGAAGGGCAGTGAGGTGCTGTTGAATTTCACGTTTAGTGTTTTCAAAAGGGACTTTCTCTACTTCAAGTAACAGTTGCTTGTATAAATCGCTCTGCCATTCGAGGGCATCCAATTTATCGTAAGTGTCAGTCACTTGCATCGTCGATAAGGTCGCTTCGCTGAAATCGGCAACAAGTTGATTCATTTCATCAGATGCGTCTAAAAAAATGATGGGAGACAGGTTTTTAAGTTCTGCCTTTACTTGGTTGCTTTGAGTAGCAAACTCTTCAGGGCTAGAGGCTAAGGTACTTCTATACAAAATAGAAATATCTTGAAGATAGACAGATAACTGATTGGTTCGTTCAAAATCGGTTAACTGAGTCGTTAATATATAAGCCTGTCTACCTGCTAGGAAGAGTAATAATGAAATGGGAAGTAGAACTAAGCCAAAGAGTTTATGTTTGACTGAAAGGTTATTCCAAACCGTAATCGCCATATAAGGATCCATCCAACTGTCGTTATATAAAAACAGTAGAATAAAAATGCCGATATGGAAACTTTGAAACGGTAAATTTTACGTAAGTGTGGGAGAGGTATAAGTTCTTGTGATTCCAGAGCTTATTTTGAAATGCGTTCTTTTATTAGTGATTTATAGCGTTTGGCAGTTTGTTTAATTTTATGCTTATTGATGAATCACTTAAAAAGCTTACTAATGAGAACGATTGTTATCGAGGCTTAATTCGAAAAGAAGTTGCTTTAAAACCGTTTTTGCAGAGGGTTCTAATGTCCAAATTCCGAGCATTCTGTTAAGTGCGGCGCGATACACTCTGTTTTTTAGTAGGAAGGCGAGTGTGCTCGTATCATTGCTGAATACGTGCATTTGTACGATGGTGAGCTCTGCTTTGTTCTCAATGTCTATTTTCTGAAGATTGAAAGCGGGTAGGAAGGCAGACTCATACCAAACCTCAACGATCTCTCGAAGCTCCATCTCTTCTTCAGGTACATCGCACTCCTGAAGTTGGTGGTTTTCAGGAATTGCGGATAAGTAAGCTACATCAAGCTTGTCTGCAACGAATGTGTACATATTCTTCCTTGTTACCTGTGGTATTGGGGCGAATCATCCCTCTCGCTTATGAATTTGTCAATTATATCCATTTCCCTAAATAGCGAATTGTGATTAAGCGTTGAGGTTTTAGCTTAAGCTGTTTAAGTATTTGTCAGTTAAGCCAAAATATTTCAAATTCCCATCCGGCTCTAACACTAAACTCATGTTTGATGTTGCGATCAAACCAGGGTCGTTAGTCGAAAAAATCACGGTCTTATTCAACAATTTATCGGAGAACAGGCGATTAAAGTATTGAGCGTTTTCTTGCTCTGCACCGTTGAACGGTTCATCAATGATAATCAGAGATTGCTCACAGTTACCTAGGCCAAGTGCCAGACGCAGTTTTTGTTGAATTCCATTCGGAAGACTTTTGCATTTATCCACGCTTAACTGAGTAGCCAAGCCTTCCGGAAGCCATTCATCTAATTCGAAGAAGCTGATCATCTCTTGCATCTTGTCTGTTGGAATCAGTCCGTTGTGTAAAATGAAGTTGGTCTCAAGTGAGCCTTCAAAAATATGCAAATTGAAAGGGATGTAGTTAATCGACGTGCGATAACGGTAGCTATTGAACTGTTTAATGTTGTAACCATCGACAGATACAGCGCCTTGATAGCGGTCTTCTAACCCAGCAATGATTGAAATTAAGGTGGTTTTACCGCAGCCCGTAGGGCCACAAATGACCACTTTGGCACTGGGTGGCACTTTGAAACCAAGGTTGGTTAAGCCGGTCGCCGCTCCTGCATATCGGTGACTGACTCCGCTGCCCACAATGCTTCCTTGGAACAGGCGAATAGGTGGGCTTTTTTCTAAGGTCAATTTGTCGTCATTCATCGACATCAGGTTGTTTATCTGTGCTGATGAAGCCTTGATCGATTGGAACTTGGAAATTGAGTTATAGATACCCATGATTGGGCCTAACGCTTTCCAAACCAAAATAACGGTTGCGAGCATGGCACCCGCATCAGAAGTACCTTCCATAACGCCGATTACCGCGGTCACGATACTTGCTGTACCAATCACTTGAATCAAACTGCCACCAGCGGCCTGAATCTTACTGTTAGTCACGGCAACGTTCTCTGCATCGCTGGTGCTTTGCATATGCGATGCACTGAATCGAGATTGAACGACACGAAGTAAAGGCAGGCCTTGGATAGTCTTGATACCACGAAGAATTTCATTCCATTGATACGAAACCATCGCATTGGCACGCGAACTTTTGGATGTGGCTTGCGAGTAGATATAGCGCGAGTAAATACAGAACACTAACATCAGTATTAAGCCGCCCATCACCACCAATGCCGCTGTACCAGACATCAGAGCAATGGCGATGATAAATACAATCACAAACGGCATATCAAAATAGCTAAGCGTTGATTCTGCGGTCACCAAGCGTCGGAAGGTATCGATATCTTTCAAACGCGCTAACTGAGAAGAGACCCCAGCTGTAGATGTCATCGCATAAGGTAGCCACAGCAGCTTAGATATAACGGCTTGCGAGATGTGCACGGCGAGATCTTTACCGGACGTGGCAATGATATTTACCCGCATCTTTTTAAAGAAATACTCCGAGAAGCCAACAATAATGGCGAATAAGGTTAACCAATAGAGTGTGGCTTCGGAGCTCGAAGTCAGTGCGAAGTTATATACACTCATAATAAAGAATGGCTGCAATGCACCGAGAATACTGATGACGAAGCTCAGAATGATCAGGCTTTTAAGTTCATTGTTATAACGATAGAAAGCGTATTTAATCCAATTACTTCTGTCTTGCGATTCCGGAGGTGGTTCGCGGAACAGACGAGAATATTCGCTAATCGCAATCAGCAAGCAGGGCTTTTTACACATTGGGTATTCAATGGTGTTGTTGTTCGTGTAATCAAACAGCAGCAACTTTCCATCTTTGGTGCCTAAGAAAATCGCACTTAGATTCTCTATTTCAATAAAGCATGGGTGTGGGTGCTTATCGATATTCTCGAGTGTCTTTAGTTTAGTAACATCACAGCGATATCCAAGGCGCTCTATGGTTGCTGTAAAGCTGTCGCCATCTTTGGGTTTTGGAATAAAAGCATCGCTGAGTATTGCGGGTGTGCCTTCCCATTCGAGTGCTATCAGGGTGTAGGCCAAACCACGAATAAGTGGCGATTGACTGTAACGTTCGTCGTATCCACTAGATTCAAAATCCAAGACACGTTGCGGCACATTATTGAAGTCAACTAGGATACTCATTGGTCACCTCCGGTAAGTTTTACGCGTTTGAGGCGGTGATTAAGTTTGTCCATTTTATTGCTGGCGATGATCAATATTTTGTCATTGGCGCGATAAGCCGTACTGGTGAGAACGACTCTCGCAAATTCCTCATCAAAGACACAATCGATGTCATCGAATATCAATACACGCTTACTGGCGAGCAGGGCACGAACTAATAATAAGGCGTAGCCAACTTGGCGAGAGAATGGGTTACGCATATGGCCTTTGAGTTCTGTATAAAACCCGGCAGGAAGCCCATCAATTTGCGCTTTGATGTTCATGGTTTCACACAGTGCAAACGCCGTGTTATTCAAGCTTGGTCGGAAACAGGTCAGGTTATCGATAATCGTCCCTTCTACGAACGAACTGGTCTTATCAACCATCAGAACACTGTTACGCCAAACGTTGTAATTGACGTCATCCAAAGGCGTGTCGTTAATCATGATATCGAGTTTGCTATCACTGTTCTGACGCGTAATACAGTTAGCGAGGTGGGTCTTACCTGAACCACTTTTCCCTGTCAGCAAATAGGCTTGTCCGAGTTCGAACTCAATACGCTGCTTTTCAGAATACTTAACCGAAATACGTTCAACTTCTGTTGTTTCATGTTGGTGTTCAACAGAGGCGGCCAATTCAAGGAGGTCAGCGATACGTTGGATATGGAGTTTGTTTAACTCCCAGCGGCTCGCGGTTCTCATTACCTGTTGATATGGCGCAAAGTAACGGTTGGTTAGCATGATGATCGCGGCCATGATGCCTTGACTCGATTCCATATTGATTACGGCAGTCGCCAAGACCACAACAACGCAAGCAATGGATAGCTGTTGGATGAGCGCCAAAATCAAGCCAAAGTTCGACTCGATTTGCTCATATTTGATGTTCTGCACTTCACGCTCTTCGACCATTTGTGTCATCAGGCTTTCAACGCGGTACTCCATGTTTCGCGCTTTAATATCAAGCGGGCTAGAGATGATCTCAATGATTTTGGAGGTAGTTAACCCTTCGATGTCTGACTTATTCTGCAAGCTACCAATCTTTTGTTTGGAAAGGCTCCACGCAAAAATAGCCAAGATGACAGAGGCAATTAGAAGGGTGATACCAGCCCATATGTTGATGAGACCGATGATAAGTATAGTAATCACGCTAACAGCAAGGTTGATAAGCGCTCGAACCGATTCTCCACCAAAAAAGGTCTTAAGTTCAGGAATGGTTGAGATTCGTTCTAGGTATTCGCCTGGTTCCAAACGACGGAATTTAGATATTTCCGCCAAACAGATGGATTGGAATACCTTGTTGGTTAGGTTGGTTTCAAACTGCCTCATGATAACGGAAGATATCTTCTCTTCCTGACTTTTTAAGTGGTAGTCGAGGAAGATGGAAATCAAAATAATCGCGAACAATAAGAACAGCGTATCTTGTGCTTGGTTGGGTAACACTCGGTCAAAAATGATCAGAATAGAGAAGGGCAGTACCAAACCAAACAGGGTCGATATTATCGTTGAGAAAGTCAGATAACACTTATCTGCCATGTTGATTTTTTGCGAAAACTGCTCAGTTTGCATTGTGACCTCCTTTTCTCAATGACTCCGTTGAGAGAAGATGTTTTGGCACCAAATCTTGATTGTCGCGACCTTCAATATCACTCATTAATTGCATCACGCTTTCGATAGATTGAATTGAGAGTATTCCCTTAATTTGCTCAAGCTTGATGGTCTCGATGATGTAGTCGTATCGTGCGCTTTCATAGTCTCTTAACGCGCTGAACAGCTTACTTTCCGCCGCCAGCAAGTCGGTGATGGTACGCGTGCCTAATTGGTAGGCTCTTTGGATCCCTTTATAAGACGCGTAGTTGGCGCGAATGATGTTTTCGTAACTGCTTATAGATTGCGAGAAATCGTTAATGTTGAGCACGGAGGTATTCACACTGTTACGTGTGGTGTAAAGCGAATCTTGGTAAAGCAGCTCAGTACGTTCGATGGCCGTCGATGATTTTTGATAGCCGTAGTAATCAGAGCCACCAGACAAGATAGGAACTGCTAGGTTTAACCCAACACTGGTTGAGTTACTTTCGCCTGTCGCTGTAATGTCGGTTTTGTCGAAGTTATTGGCGTCATCGTGTCGATAGCTGGCTGAAAGCGATACGGTCGGTAAGAAGTTCGAACCGCTCTCTTTTAAGCTTCTGCGGCTTCTCTCGACGTTTTTCTTAGCCACTAACAAGTCGTTGTTGAGCTTTAACGCTTGATCCATGATTGATCGTTGTTCGGTTTCGTTTATCTCTTTTAAAGGCACACTTTCGTAGATATCTTGAGACGGAGTGATAGGGTATTGAATCTGAATCGATAGCCCGTTGAGAATGACGCGACGGTCTTTCTGCAAGGTTCTCAATCGATTCGACACACCTTCTTTCTGAGCAATCACTTCGTAAAGCTCACTGGCGGCTGTATTGCCGAGTTCCACATTGCGTCGCATTTGATGTTCACGCGTCTCAGACGACTTAAGCTCTACCTTGGTCGCTTTAATTTGTGCGTTGTTTTTCAAATACTCAAAGTATTGAGAGCCGATTTCTGAAATAGTGCTTTGGATTTTGTTCTCGTGTTTAATCTCTTCAATGTTGAAGTCGAGCTTTGCCGTCCCATATTTGAAAATATCGCCCAGATTGAAGATCGATTGAGAAAGGGAAAGGCTGTAGCTGTTCGAGTTATAGCTTGAAGTTTCATCAGGCACACTTGATAGCAAGGTTTCATTTTCATTCCATGTGGTATCGGCAGCACCATTGAGGGAAGGAAGAAATTTTGAGCGGCTGATACCAATGTTGTACTCGTTCTCTTCGACCCCTTTATCACTCGCCCGAAGAGAAAGGCTGTTCTGCAGACCGAGTTCTACCGCCTCAAGCAGGGTAGTCGCCGATGCTGAAGGTGTCGTGCTTAATGTAAGCGCAGCTATGATGCTGCTAGTTAAGTTTTTGTACCGCCACATACTTGTTGATCACCTTGATGATTTGGTCGCTTTTATAAGGTTTGCTGATTACGTAATCCATTCCGGCCTCAATACAAGCCTGGTGTTCGTTACTGCTGGTCAATGCGGTTGCACCTATGATGGTACAAGGGTTTTTCTCGTTTTCTTGTTCGAATTGGCGAATGCGTTTTGTGGCTTCTATGCCACCCATACCCGGCATGATGCAATCCATGAAGATGATGTCAGAACGCTTGTTCATAAAGTGCTTCACGGCATCGGCGCCATCGCCAACCATGTCTGGTTCATATTCTTGTTTGGTCAAGATTCGTTTCAGTAAAATTTGTTGAACTCGGTCATCCTCTACGATAAGGAATGAGCTGTTTTCCATCTGTTCTTCCGATGCTTCCGCTTCCATAATGGTGAGTAGGTTTGGAATGAACTCATAAGGGATAGCAGGGGCGTTGATGATTTTGTCGACGAAGCTATGACACTCTTGTGCTTGCTGAGTGTTGGTCACTGACAACAGTAACTTGGTATTTGGGTGGTTCTTAAGCTGAGATTTCACAGTCTTACTTAGTGAGGGCAGTTTGTTGGGTTCAAAGGTATCGGTGAGCATAATCGCATCGTAATCACCGAACGTTTTCGCCGCTGAGAAAAGCTCATTTGCAGTGCGAATCTCGGTGATATCAAGCCCCAAGTTACTGAGCATTTTCTTCATCACATCGATGCGAACTTGAGTATTAGCACACAAGAGTAAACGCTTGCCATCAAAGCGAGTTTTCTCTGTGTGGAAGTTCTTAGCCTTAAGATCAAGCTCGATCTGAAAACGTTCCTGAGCCCCTGACTGGAACCAGTGGCTCTCGTAATATCCGTAATCCTTCAGAACGCTTTTCGCTAAGTCATCTGTGCTGGCTGTATGGTCTTTGTGTGCGCTCCAATGGAGTTTGTTGAGCTTGGCAACAGAAACATCCAGTGTTGATAAGAAGTTGAGGTTGATGGTGACACGGGTATTTTCCATGTCTGAAGCCGCACCCGATTCAATCGTTACAAACAGTTTCTTATTTGATTTGAGTTGAATAGCGTTAGAAAGTTGAAGGAACAGTATCCAGAATAAGCTGGTGGATTGGCCTGCAACACGATTCGGTAAGTTGTCAGAGATAAAACAGTCAAGTTGGCTTTCATTACGTTGTACTTTGGCACTGATATGAATCATTAATTCAGATAACACGCTCAGTAAAGAGAACTCTTTCGACTTGCTTTCCGTACCCTGTGATATCAAGCGATTATAGTTTTCTGCTAACTCAGATAGTGTGCTACACGCAGAGGTAATATCGTTCGCCATCAACACGCCGTTTTCATCGGTTTCTTGAACCAGATATTGGACACCACCGTTGATGGTGTTTGTAATTCCGCGAATCTCATAACCGATCAGCGCATACAACTGTTTGTAGAGATCGTTATTGCGCTTTTGGTCTTCTAATTTACTGAAAATAAGTTTGAGATGAGAGTAAATCTGACGCTGCTTGGGGTTGATGCTAACTTCATTAAGAAGCTCTTCAAGACGTTGTAAATCTAGCTGCTTCAGCTCTTGATACAGGGCATCGAATTCATAGTCGATTTCGCGTTCGTTAGAACTGGATTTCTTTAGCTTCAACATAGCAACTGAGTTGGATAGAATCGTAATCACAGCCAATATCACGACCACCATAAACAACCAGATAAAGAACTCGTTTTTTTCTGACATTAAGTCATTTGCATGGTTGTTAAACATGGTGCGATAGTTGTCGTCCATCTGCAGATAGTTATTGGTCAATGAAAGGTACAAGCCTAATACGTCGTTACGTGTTTTTGCGCTATCGGAGAAACGATTAATCGCCAATTCCAGTTGTGTGTATTCAGTTGCCCCAACCAAGCTGAACTCGGTTTTGTTCAACGAGGCTAAAGAGCGAAATTCATCAATTTCAAGCTTCAAGTTAACCAGGTTGAATTGGTTAGTGCCGCAAGTGTTGGTACTTAAACACTGTTGCAGAGTTTGAATATCTTGTTCTATGGTCTGATTAAGCTTCTGGGCTTGTATGAGCAGTGGGGCGCTTTGCACTTGTGCGACTGAATCTATTTTTGACCAAGAACAGTATAAATAGAAAGCGAGCGCAGCCAATACCACGCTAAATAGTATGCTTAGACGTAGGGCGGGTATGGAAATATTGTACGAAGGTTTACCGCTCATTGATTATCTCTCATCGAAAGCATCCTCGATGGCTGACATCACCGGTTTCGCGGCGTATTCGATCACGCGACGCGAGCCTGTTTTCACATCAGCGGTAAACTCCATGTAAGGTGATAACTTGTATTGAGTGCCTCCTCGTTCAAGAAAGTTTCGGTCAATTTCAATCTCAGCTAAATAGAATTCAGCGTCTTCTTCTTCGTATGATGAACGGCTGATTGAGGCGATGGTTCCCTCAACAAACCCGTATTTTGCAAAGTTATAGGTATCCATTTTTACTTTCACTGCCTGACCAATTTCGACAAATCCCATGTCTTTACGTGGGATCTTCGCTTCACCGTGTAACGAATTATTTATTGGGGCAATATCGGCGATACTTTCTCCTGGCGGAATCACAGCAGAACGGAAATTGAAGTGAAGTTTATCGACCACACCATCGACTGGCGAGTAGACGACTAGGCGATCAACCTTGTCGGAATGCTGCGGTTGTAAGATTCGCTTTAGCTTGAGGTCTTTGTTCGCTTGAATGATTTGTGCTTGGTACTCAGAGTTTCGATTCTCAACCAAGTCACGGTGTTGCTTTTCCAGTTTGTCGAGTTGGAAACGCTCATTCATCACAGATTCGTCAAGGTTCTCAATCTCACGCACCATATTCGACTCTTGTACTTTCATGTTAAGAACGTCGACATAAGACGCCATCTCTTCTTTATAGAGGGTGTTTTTGATGTTGAGCTGCTTACGTATCAGAGAGAGTTGATTCTCTGAACTTTTGCGACGCTTTAACATTGAACTGATCAACGAGTTCTTGTGCTTAATATCGTGTGTAATGAGTTCTTCATTTGAACGGTTTTTAGAGAATTCTTGTCTCCAGGTATTCATGTTGACCTGAACTTGCTCAGGGTATTTCTCAATGAAAGCGTCGAAGTTAGGCTCTATCATGTCGCGTAAGCTTTCATAACGAATCTTATCGAGCTCTATCTGAATAATTTCAGTATTGACGGTATCAAGTTGAGTGTTACGGTCAAGTGAGCGTATTCGAGCGATAGGTTGGCCCTCATAAACGACTTCCCCTTTTCTGACTAATAATTCTTCTAATATCCCGCCTTCTAAATGCTGAACTTTCTCAACATCCGATTCCAATAGCAGTTCGCCACGTACAGAAACAACAATATCGATACGTGCTTGTGACGCCACCGCAATAGCGACCAAAGCGAGCAAGAATATAATGAGCAACGTTTTGTGAACGCTGGTCATGGCACTAGCAAGCACAATAGTGTCATCAGCTGTGACCTTAGAAGGCTCGTTATTGGAAACGAGTGCTTTTCTGAGGTGATGTTCTATTTGGTTATTGCTCATGACTGACCTCGGTTACTTGCCATCTATTACTTCCTTAATATCCAACAAGTGGTTGATTTGTCGATTGACGTTGTGCAATTCAGTTTTTACATCCTCTATTAGATCTTCCGGCGCAGGAAACTCGTGTCTACTCAAGTGTTCCAATTTGGCCATTTTTGGCGGAAGGTCTTGGTCGCAAAGCAACGTTAAGATGGTCTTCAATCGTTTTGAGTAACTATTGAGTTCATCAAAATGATTACCGTTATGAAGCGCTTCTATATTTAGGGCTGCGTCAGAAAAGTCATTGTAAAAGTCGCCTAATAGCAATTGCAGCCCTTTGTGGTTGTTGTCGACCGAGCGCAACAAATTCGTCATGTCTATCATCGCTCCACTGCCTTAATTGCTTTAATCACAATAACTAAGGATCTTTAAAGGCAGTTTTCAAATTTTTTTTGATTCTTTCTCTTTAAAAAGAAATTATGAAAAATGTTGTATAAAAAATTGGTTTTTCAAAATGATGTCCTTTAATGCCTCTATAAATACGATCAGTTAGCTAGTAGCAACGGAGGCTGTAATGGCAGGCGAAAATAACCAAAACAACCAAAATGAAGATCTAAATGACGCGGTAGAACAAACGGACACGAACGACGCGGGTACGCCCTCCCAACAGCAGAATCAACAAAATCAACAAAACACGATTGCGTCGACAATAGCGACGGGTGCTGAAAATGCGGATGCGGCAGACGAAGTTAACCAGGCTTTAGACGAAAATCCGAGTGGTGCAGGTAATGCTGAAGATGCCTCTGCTTCTGGTGCGGCTGTGCAAGAAGAGACGCCAGAAAGTGATGGAGATTCAGACGCTGCACAATCCAATGTAGTTGGTGGAGCCGCTTCTGAAGCTGGCTCGGATAACGCTGCTGGCAGTGGTGGCGGTGCTGGAGCGGGCGCACAAGCTGTAGGTGGTGATATCGCAGAGGCTGCGACAGGTGGTGTAGACGCTGAAGGTAATGAAGAACAAGGCCAAGCTGCGCGTACTTCAGCAGCGCCGAGTGCGACATCTTCAGAGTCGGGTGACCAACAAGTTGGTGATGAGCTAGATTCACAAACAGTAGAAGAGACGTTTGCAGTTGATGTTCAAGCTTCTGACGAAGAGACCATTAGCGAAGTAGAGGATGACTTTGATTCTGAAACGGTAAGCGAAACGTTTAAAATCAAAGTGGAAAGTGAAAATGATGCGCCAGAAGCTGAACAAGATCTGGCTTACATCATGGATGAAGATGGCTCCATAACATTCACTCAAGAACAATTACTCGAATACGCAAGTGATGTAGATGGGGACGAGCTTGTTGCTTCTAACGTTCAAGTTGGTGATGATGCAACAGTTCAAGACAATGGTGATGGTACTTTCACCGTTGTTCCTTCAGCTGATTTTAATGGTGAACTTGACCTTACTTTCGACATCAGTGACGGCCAAGAAACGATTAGCAGCGCAATTGATTTAACGGTACGCCCGATTAATGACGCGCCTGTTCCTGAAGATAAAACGTTTGAAATCGAGGAAGACGGAACTCTTGTATTCACCGACGCTGACCTCCTTTCTGGTGCGACAGACATTGAAGGTGACAACCTAACGGTTGAAGGTGTGACCTACGATGGTGGCGACGGTATCCTTACTGACAATGGCAACGGGACTTACACCTTTGCGCCAAACGAAAACTTCAATGGCGACGTAAACTTCGGCTTCGATGTATCAGACGGCACCGATACGGTCTCTGCCAACATCGATGTGAGTGTTACAGCGGTTGATGATGCGCCAGTGTCTGGTGACTTAGCGTACTCAATCGATGAAGATGGTTCTATCCGTCTAAGCCAAGAGCAACTGTTATCACAAGCATCTGATGTTGAAGGCGATGACCTTACTGCTAGCGGCCTAACGGTTGGTGGTGATGCAACCGTTACTCAAAACGATGACGGCAGCTTCACGATTACGCCAGATGAGAACTTCAATGGTGACATCGATATCAACTTCGATATCTCTGATGGCACCAATACGGTTCAAGCTTCGGCTGACCTTACAGTTAATCCTGTAAATGATTTACCAGTCCCTCAAGACCAACAGTTCAGTATTGCAGAAGACGGTACTTTACAGTTCACAGACGCGGATCTGCTTACAGGCGCGACAGACGTTGAAGGTGATAACCTGACGGTTGAGGGCATCACTTATGAAGGCACTGATGGCGTACTGACTGACTTGGGTGAGGGATCATATAGCTTTGCTCCAAACGAGAACTTCAATGGTGATGTGAGCTTTAGCTTCGATGTGTCAGACGGTACCGATACCGTGTCTGCAAACATTGATGTTAGCGTGACTCCTGAGAACGATCCGCCTGTTGCGGGCTCAACGTCCTACACGGTGAATGAAGATAATTCGATTACCATTTCTGATGCACAACTATTGGCAACATCTTCAGATATTGAAGGTGATGTATCGATAGACAGCGTGACTTACTCTGGTAGCGACGGTGTCCTTGAAATCAATGGTAACGGCACTTACACCTTCTCGCCAAATGAGAACTTCAGCGGTGAAATTGCACTGGATGTGGTTGTTGCTGATGAAGATGGTGCGACCGACTCAACGACCGCGGGCATCAATGTTCTTGAAGTGAACGATCCGCCGGTTGCAGGCCCTACGTCTTACACCATTGATGAAGACTCAGTACTTACCTTCAGTGAGTCTCAAGTGTTGCTTAACGCCTCAGATGTAGAAGGGGATGTTGAGCTTGTTGGTATTAGCTACGATGGCCCTGAGGGTATCTTCTCAGTAAATGGTGACGGCACTTGCAGCTTCGCTCCAAATGAGAACTTTAATGGCCAAGTTCAGCTTGATGTCACCATTCGTGATGAAGATGGTGCAGAAGTGGAAACCGTCATCAATGTTGACGTATTACCAATCAATGATGCGCCAGTGTCTGGTGATTTGGCTTACAACGTTAACGAAGATGGTTCAATCACACTGAGCCAAGATCAGCTGTTGTCTCAAGCGTCCGATGTAGAAGGCGAAGATCTAACCGCAAGTGACTTAACAGTTGGTGGTGATGCGACGGTTGTAGCTAACGATGACGGCAGTTTCACGATTACGCCAGATGAAAACTTCAACGGTGACATTGATATTCAATTCAACATCACTGACGGTACTGACACGGTTCAAGCAACCGCCGATCTTACTGTTAACCCAGTTAATGACTTGCCGGTTCCTCAAGACCAACAATTCAGTATCGCAGAAGACGGTACGCTTCAATTTACAGACGCCGACTTACTTACCGGTGCCACCGATATTGATGGCGACGACTTAACCGTTGAAGGTATTAGCTATACAGGTGGTGATGGCGTACTGACCGACCACGGTGATGGTACTTATACCTTTGCGCCAAATGAAAACTTCAATGGCGATGTGAACTTCAGTTTCGATGTGTCTG
Organism: Vibrio sp. 10N.247.310.98; assembly: GCF_041467395.1. Lineage (NCBI taxonomy): Bacteria > Pseudomonadati > Pseudomonadota > Gammaproteobacteria > Vibrionales > Vibrionaceae > Vibrio > Vibrio sp. 10N.247.310.98. The sequence continues at coordinate 23,556 of NZ_JBFSUL010000009.1, forward strand.
ATGGCACAGAAACCGTTAGCGCTAACATTGATGTGAGTGTGACTCCTGAGAACGATCCGCCAGTTGCGGGTTCAACCTCATACATGGTCAATGAAGACAATGCCATCACAATTTCTGATGAACAGTTGCTAGCTAACTCTTCGGATATTGAAGGTGCGGTGTCGGTTGATACTGTGACTTACAGTGGCACTGATGGTGTGTTCCAAGATAACGGCGATGGCAGCTATACCTTCCTTCCTAATGAAAACTTCAGCGGTGATATCAGCCTTGATGTGATTGTTGCAGATGAAGAAGGTGCAATTGATGAAACCACAGCAGGTATTACCGTTCTTGAAGTGAACGATCCACCAGTTGCGGGTCCAACGTCATACACCATTGACGAAGATTCGGTTCTGACGTTCAGTGAATCTCAGATTCTTGTGAATGCTTCGGATATCGAAGGCGATGTAGAACTTGTTGGCATTAACTACGATGGCTCTGACGGTATCTTCACTGTAAATGGTGATGGTACATGCAGCTTTGCACCCAACGAAAACTTCAATGGTCAGGTTCAACTGGGTGTGACCATTCAAGATGAAGATGGCGCAACGGTTGAAACACACATTAACGTTGATGTATTGCCAATCAATGATGCGCCAGTATCGGGCGATTTGGCTTACACCATCAATGAAGATAGCTCCATCACGCTAAGCCAAGAGCAATTGCTAGCAAGAGCAGGTGATATCGATAGCGATAACTTAGAAGCTATCAATCTATCTACTGATGAAAATGCGACCATCCAACACAATGATGATGGCAGCTACACCATCACACCGAACGCAGATTACAACGGTGACCTAGATCTGAACTTCGATATCATCGATAACGATGGTGGTTCAGTTCAAGTTGGCCTAGACATTACCGTGAATCCGGTTAATGACTTGCCACAAGCGCAAGATCAACAGTTCACGATTGAAGAAGACGGTACGTTACTCTTCACCGATGCTGACCTGCTTGCAGGTGCGTCGGATATTGATGGTGATGAACTGTCGATTGAAAACGTACTCTACACAGGTGCAGATGGTGTTCTTAGCGATAATGGCGACGGCACATATAGCTTTGCTCCAAACGAGAACTTCAATGGTGATGTTCAATTCTCATTCGATGTCTCTGACGGTACTGATTCAACATCAGCTGTTATTGATGTCAGCGTAACGCCTGAGAATGATCCACCGGTAGCGGGCTCGACATCTTACACAGTCCAAGAAGATGGCCAAATCACGATCAGTGATGAGCAACTATTGGCAAACTCTTCCGATGTAGAAGGCGATGTTTCACTGTCTGGAGTATCGTACTTCGGTGATGACGGCTCATTTGTTGATAATGGCAATGGTACTTACACCTTTACGCCAAATGAAAACTTCGATGGTGATATTTCACTAGACGTTGTTGTCGTTGACGAAGACGGTGCAACCGCAACCACAACCGCTGGCATCGATGTTATTGCTGTGAATGATGGACCTGAAACTTCGGGCATTCAGGCTGAAGTCGATGAAGATAATTCAATCACCATTACTCAAGAGCAGTTACTCGCTAATGCGACCGATGTTGAAGGTGATGAGTTAACGGCATCTAACCTACAAACCAACGATCCAGATGCGACAATTGTTACTAATGACGATGGTTCATTCACTATTACGCACACAGAAAACTTCAATGGCGAGTTGGACTTCACATACAGTATCAGTGATGGTGAGAATGAAGTTCTGACGACACTCGACTTGACGGTTAACCCTGTCAACGATGCGCCAGAAGCGGGCGATGAAATCTTCATCCAAGCGCAAGAAGACCAAACAGTTGGTGTGACACTTCGTGAAGAACCAGCACTACGTTTAGACCAAGCGCCAGAAAACGGCATCATTGAAGCAAATGTTAATGACGAATGGGTGGTACTGGAAGTAGGACAAGAAGTTCCTGCAGATACCGAAGTGCGCTTTGTTCCAAGTGAAGATGCTCTTGCTGAAGGTACACACACCACACAAATCGGTACGTTTGACGATAACGCGAGTGTGGATGATTGGGGTACAGAAGTTGACCCTTATACGCGTGAGTTCTCAGATGGTGACTTAACGGTAACTGTTCAAAGTAACGATGACCCTCTTGGTGCCTGGAATGGCAACACCCACATTGGTCATGGTATCGGTGATACTGACCGCCAAGGCTTAAGTGGTGATGAGAAACTGACGGTTTCAGTTGAAGGTCAAGACATCAATGAAATCAGTTTCCACCTAGATGGTTTGGGTGGCTGGTTCATGGAAGAGTCTCGTCACTTTACAGAAGTAGAAATCAAAGCGTTCAATGAGGATGGCGACCTAATTGACTCGATGACTTACCACAAAGAAGACCGTGGTACTTTCGAGACAGATTACACGCTAACGGTTGATCAACCAGTGTCCTACTTTGAGCTCGGTACCGTGCAAGGTAATGGTACTTACGTCGTTCAAAACATGACAGTGTCACAAACTTGTCATGATGAAGCGGTGTTTACATCGATTGGTGTCGATGGCTCAGAGATTACTGAAACGGTTGAGTTGAATATCCATGCGGGTGACAACGAAATCGAGTTAACGGCTGATCTTCCGAATATTACTGTCGATACCGATGGTTCTGCCCAGTTTGCTTCGGTTGTGATTACCGAAGAGCAACTACTGGCGCAAGCATCTGATATTGATGGCGACGACCTTGATATTGAAAATCTAGAGCTAGTGGGTGAAAACTCAGAGCATGCAACACTCACCGATAATGGTGATGGCACTTGGACGGTAACACCGGATGAAAACTTCCATGGTGAAATCGAACTTGGTTACCAAGTTACCGATGGTGAGCTGACAGACAGCAATATCATCAATATCAATTTCGAATCAGTAAATGATGCGCCAATCGTTTCTGGCCCGATTGTTCTATCGACAGATGAAGATGAAGGTATCACGTTCAGTGCAGATGACTTGCTAGCGAACACCACAGATGTGGAAGGCGATACGCTGTCTATTTCTGACATCACTTACGGTGGTGATAACGGTGAGCTAGTTGATAACGGCGATGGTACGTTTACCTTCATGCCGAATGAAAACTTCAATGGTGAAATCGACATCGACTACAAGGTGTTTGATGGAACTGATGAAGTTGCAACGCATCTAGACCTAACGGTCGTACCAGTCAATGATGTGCCGGTTCCGGGTGAACCATTGCACACCCAAATGCTTGAAAACGGCTCCATGATCATCGAAGCGAAAGACCTATTGTCTGGTGCTACCGATGTTGATGGCGACATTCTTCATGTCGAAAACCTATTACTTGCAGACCAAACGCAAGGTACGTTAACGGATAACGGTGATAATACCTTTACCTTCGAACCTGCAGAAGACTTCTACGGTGAAGTGAATCTGACTTTCGATATCAGTGATGGCCAAGCAAGCGCACCAAGTACAGCAAGAGTTGACGTTGAAATTGTCAATGAAGGCCCAGAGGTTGGTGGTCCAATTGAAGCCGCTGTTGATGAAGATGGTTCAATCACTATCACTCAAGAGGATCTGTTAGCGAATGCGACGGATGTCGATGGCGACAACCTTGAAGCCGTTAACTTAGCGACCAACGATCCAAATGCGGTTGTTGTAGAAAACCCAGACGGTAGCTTCACTATTACACCAAGTGCAGATTTCTTTGGTGAGATTGAGTTTACTTATGATGTCACTGACGCGATCGAAACTGTTGCGGCTGACCTCAACCTAACCGTAAACCCTATCAACGATGCTCCAGACGTGCCTGACATGTCTTTCACTACGGAAGACGGTCAAGCGATTACCATTACCGAAGCTGAACTATTAGAACAAGCGACAGACATTGAAGGCGACGAACTGTCAGTTGTGAATGTGACGAGTGCAAGCGACACGGTAGAAGTCACAGACAATGGCGATGGAACATACACATTAACACCAGAGCAGGGCTTCTTCGGTAACGTTGACTTAGCGTTTGATGTGAGCGATGGCACTGATGTGGTTGCCGCAAACATCGACCTAAAAGTTGAGTTCGTCAACGATGCGCCAGAAGCGACGCCAATGGTGGCAGATGTCGACGAAGATGGTTCAATCCTCGTTACACAAGAAATGTTGTTGGAGAACGCGAGCGACCAAGATGGCGATGAGTTGTTTGCAAGCGCGCTTGAAACTAACGATCCAAATGCCAGCATTGTAGACAATGGTGATGGCACGTACACAGTGACACCTTCAGAGAACTTCAATGGCGATATTGCATTCACTTATGAGGTGAGCGACGGTGAGCTGAGCACGTCTAATGATATGACATTGACCGTTAATCCGGTGAATGACATTCCAATTGTTGCTCCAGGAATGTACCACATCGAAGAGGATGGCAGCATCCTGTTCACTCAAGAAGATCTATTGAGTGCTGCAATTGATATTGATGGCGACGACCTAAGCGTTACCAGCATCAATTACTCTGGTGATGAAGGCACAGTAACCGACAACGGCGATGGCACGTTCAGCTTCGTTCCTGAAGAGCACTTCAGTGGTGATCTGCAGTTCAGCTTTACTGTGACAGACGGTACGGATGAAGTTGAACAAGACATTAATGTTCACATTGAAGCAGTTGCTGATGCGCCTGACTTAGTTATCACGGATGGTGATGGTGTTAACGTCGACGACCAGGCGATTTTGGTTGAGCCAGGCGGTATTGTTGAACTGAACATTGCTGCGGCACTTGTCGACCAAGACTTGTCTGAAACACTCACTGTTACAGTAGATGGTGTGCCAGAAGGTTCGGTTATTCAATACGATAACGAAGGCGTTCTGAATGACCAAGAGAACGGTATCACCAGTTACAACGACACTGAAATCACAGTAACGTTTGAAGGTGAGACGGCTGGCTACCAAAACGCTGCGGGTTACTACAAAGTAGACGAAGATGGCAACATCACAGGTGTTGAAGTTGTTTACGAAAACGCATCACAAGTTGGTGGTGGCGGCGACCTTGTTCCAGGGCAAGATCAATTCAGCTTCCAAGTCGAGGAAGGCGAAAGCTTTAACCTGTTCTTAATTCCAAACGGACATCAGCACAACGACTTTGATGCGATGCAAGACGGTCAGTACGAGTTCCGTGCTGAGGATGGTTCGCCTGCGAACATGGATACGGTTGATCCTCAACTTGTCTTTGTGGCTGCTGATGGAACCGAGACAGTGATTCAAGGCCAAAATGGTGACGCGATCTTCCATGGTGGTTCAAGCTCTCAGCTAAACCAAGATGGTATCGAACATACTCGTACTACGGTTAATGAAGACGGCGAGCTAGTTTACGGATTTGAAGATTTGTATGGCGGCGGTGATGCTGACTATTCTGACTTCAACTTCACAATCGATGTCGGTGAAGTGAACAGCCAAATCTACAGCGGTGAAGTAACGGTTGGCCCTGATGGTACGGTGAACTTACCAACAACGGCTATCGAAAATGCGTTACAAATCCAGTTACCAGAAGACTTCAATGAGCAGCTTGAAGTTCATGTAACCGCAACTGCGACAGAGTTATCGAATGATGATTCTGAAACGGTATCTCAAACCATCTACATTAACGCGACAGGCGCACACATTGAGCACGCACCTGAAGCACTTCCGGTTTCTGCAACGGTTGAAGAAGATGGTTCAATCATCATTACGCAAGAAGACTTATTGGCTAATGCGCGTGATTTAGATGGCGATCAGTTGACGGCTCTGAATTTAGCAACCGATGATGAGAGCGTTACGATTACCGATAACGGTGATGGTACGTACACATTAACGCCAGATGCTGATTTCAATGGCGATGTGAGCTTTACGTTTGATGTGTCTGATGGTGATGATGTTGTCTCTACCAACCTTGAGTTAACAGTTTCACCAGTAAATGACGGTCCAGAAGCACAAGACCACGCATTCACAGTCGGCGAAGATGGCGTGTTAACGTTCAATGACCAAGACCTATTAACAGGTGCAACGGACATTGAAGGGGACGACCTAAGTGTTGAAGGTGTAACTTACACTGGCGCAGATGGTGTCCTAACCGATAATGGCGATGGCACCTACAGTTTCGCGCCGAATGAAAACTTCAATGGCGATGTGAACTTCTCGTTCAATGTATCAGATGGAACCGATACGGTAACCGCTAACATTGATGTGAGCGTGACGCCAGAGAATGATCCTCCGGTTGCGGGTAGCACGTCTTACACGGTTCATGAAGACAACTCTATTACGATCAGTAACGAACAATTGCTAGCGAACTCTTCGGATATCGAAGGCGAAGTCGCAATTGATAACGTGACTTACAGTGGTAGCGACGGTGTTCTGGAAATCAACGGTGACGGCACATATACCTTCTCTCCAAACGAGAACTTCAATGGCGAAGTTAGCCTAGATGTTGTCGTGACGGATGAAGATGGTGCGACTGAAGCAACAACGGCGGGTATTACAGTCCTTGAGGTGAACGATCCGCCAGTTGCTGGCCCAACGTCATACACCATCGATGAAGATTCAGTACTGACTTTCAATGAGTCTCAAGTTCTGTTGAACGCTTCTGATATTGAAGGTGATGTTGAGCTTGTTGAGATCAACTACGACGGTCCAGACGGTATCTTCTCTATCAATGGTGACGGTACATGTAGCTTCGCTCCGAATGAAAACTTCAACGGCCAAGTTCAATTGGATGTAACCATTCAAGATGAAGACGGCGCTCAGGTTGATACGTTTATTACGGTTGATGTATTACCAATCAACGATGTACCAGTATCAGGTGACCTTGCATACAGTGTTGAGGAAGACGGTTCGATTACCTTGAGCCAAGAGCAACTTCTTTCGCAAGCGAGTGATGTAGATGGCGACGACCTTACTGCTTCTAACTTGATTGTTGATGGAGACGCGACGGTTGTTGCTAACGATGACGGCAGCTTTACCGTTACGCCAGATGCGAACTTCAATGGTGACATTGACCTAACGTTCGACATTAGCGATGGTACAGATACGCTGGTTGCGACGGCTGACCTAACCGTTAACCCAGTCAATGACCTTCCACAACCACAAGATCATACGTTCAGCATCGGCGAAGACGGCATCTTGAACTTCACTGATGAAGACTTGCTGACAGGTGCGACTGACATTGATGGGGATGACCTGTCGGTTGAAGGCGTTACTTACACAGGTGCGGATGGTGTTCTTACTGATAATGGCGATGGAAGCTACAGCTTTGCGCCAAACGAGAACTTCAATGGTGATGTGAACTTCAGTTTTGATGTGTCAGATGGCACGGATACAGTTCAAGCCAACATTGATGTCAGCGTGACACCAGAGAACGATCCACCGGTTGCAGGTAGCACGTCTTACACCGTTCATGAAGACAACTCAATTACCATCAGTGTCGAACAGTTACTTGCTAACTCTTCTGACATTGAAGGTGATGTGGCAGTCGATAGCGTGACTTACACTGGCGCTGACGGTGTCTTTGAAGACAACGGTGACGGTACTTACACCTTCTCACCAAACGAAAACTTCAACGGCGAAGTTAGCCTTGATGTTGTCGTAACTGATGAAGAGGGCGCAACTGAAGCGACCACCGCGGGTATTACTGTACTTGAAGTGAACGATCCACCAATCGCAGGCTCAACCAGCTACTCAGTCAACGAGGACGAAGTTATCACCATCAGTTCAGAGCAACTGTTGGCAAACGCTTCTGATATCGAAGGTGAAGTGGCGATTGATAGCGTTAACTACACAGGTTCAGACGGTATCTTTACCGACAATGGTGACGGAACATTCAGCTTCGCACCTAACGCTAACTTCGATGGCGACGTAAGCCTTGATGTTGTCGTTACTGATGAAGAAGGCGCAACCGTAGCGACCAACGCAAGCATTGATGTTCTGCCTGTTAACGATGCTCCGGTATCGGGCGACTTGGCGTACAGCGTGGACGAAGATGGCTCAATTACCTTGAGCCAAGAGCAATTACTTGCTCAAGCGAGTGATGTTGACGGCGATGACTTAACAGCGGCTAACTTAACTGTTGGTGGTGATGCGACAGTTACAGCAAACGATGATGGTAGTTTCACTATCACGCCAGATGCTAACTTCAATGGCGACATTGATTTGAACTTCGACATTACCGATGGTGATGCGACGCTTCAAGCAACGGCTGACCTAACGGTTAATCCAGTTAATGACTTGCCAACAGTCGGTGAGCCACAATTTGTGACTCAAGAAGACACCAGCTTTACCTTCACAGAAGAGCAACTGCTGCAAAATGCGGGCGACATTGATGGCGATAACTTATCGGTTGAAAATGTGGCTTCAGATAGCGGTACTTTGGTAGATAACGGCGACGGCACTTACACATTCGCACCGAATGAAAACTTCGACGGTAATGTGAATGTGACGTTCGACGTGAATGACGGTACCGCGACAGTACCAGCAGAAGCGACAATTGATGTTCAATCTGTGGTTGATATGCCAGAGCTGTCGATTGCTTCTGACCTAGTGATTGCTTCAGACAACTTCGAGTCTGGCTCAAACGGTTGGAATACAGGCACAGAAAGCTCTCAAGGCTTCGAGTCGGGTGACATGCTAGGTCGTATTGGTGGAACGGGCGGTGATGAAGCCGTCAGCAAAACTTACGACATTCCAAGTGATGTGAGCGAAGTTAATATCTCGTTTAGCTTCTACGAAATTGACTCTTGGGATGGTGAGTCGTTCCAAATCTTTGTTGGTGGCGAAGAGCTTACTTCGTTAGATAATTCTGCGTTCCGTACTCAAGATGGCACAACAACGCTTTACGATTCAGAAGGAAATGAAGTCGGCGAAGTGGTTCACGGCGTGTCGCAAGGTGAAGGCTTCAGTGGTTGGAACGACCAAGCACACCAAATCAACCTAACGGTACCCGTTGAAGACGGCCAACTTGAGTTAGGCTTCGGTTCAACCTTGAATCAAGGTGTAAGTGATGAGTCGTTTGGCATCGATAACATTGAAATCACAGTGTCTGACGCGGATTACCAAATCATTGGTACCGAAGATACACCTGTACCACTTGATATTGATGCGGCGCTTACTGATACCGATGGTTCAGAAAACCTTGCTATTTTGATTGAAGATGTGCCGGAAGGCAGCTCGCTTTCTGCAGGTACCGATAACGGTGATGGCACTTGGTCATTGCAACCAGGCGAGCTAGAAGGGCTAGAGTTTATCCCTTCAGGTGACTTCAATGGTGATGTGGTTCTAACTGTGAATGCAACATCAACAGATGTTGATACCGGTACAACCGCAACAGCTACGCAAGACGTGACGATTCACATCTCACCTGCGAACGATGCTCCAGAAGTTGACGGTGATATTAGTGCCGTTACAGCCGAAGATAACAGCATCACGCTAACTCAAGAGCAGTTGCTAGAGCACGCTGTCGACATTGATGGTGATGACCTATCAGCAATCAACCTAACCACCAATGATGAAAATGCGACCGTTCAAATGAACGACGATGGCAGTTTCACCATTACACCGAGTGAAAACTTCAACGGTAATATCGAATTTAGTTACGATGTCACCGATGGAGAGGACATGGTCGCTGCTGGCCTAGACTTGACGGTAACACCTGTCAATGATGCGCCAGAGCCACAAGACCAAGCATTCACTATTGGTGAAGATGGGGTTCTTAACTTCACTGACGCTGACCTGTTAACGGGTGCGACGGATGTTGAAGGTGATGACCTAACAGTCGAAGGTGTGACATACACTGGTGCTGATGGTGTGCTTACCGACAATGGTGACGGAAGCTACAGCTTTGCGCCAAACGAGAACTTCAATGGTGATGTGAACTTCAGCTTTGATGTGTCAGATGGCACGGATACGGTTCAAGCCAACATTGATGTGAGCGTGACGCCTGAGAACGATCCACCAGTGGCGGGTAGCACGTCTTACACTGTGCATGAAGACAACTCAATCACGATCAGTAACGAACAGCTATTAGCCAACTCTTCAGATATTGAAGGTGAGGTTGCGATTGATAGCGTGACTTACACTGGCAGTGACGGTGTGTTCGAAGACAACGGTGACGGCACTTACACCTTCTCGCCAAACGAGAACTTCAATGGTGATGTGAGCTTAGCGGTTGTTGTTACCGATGAAGAAGGGGCAACAGAAGCGACCACCGCGGGAATCACCGTACTTGAGGTGAACGATCCGCCAATCGCAGGCTCAACCAGCTACTCAGTCAACGAAGATGAAGTTATCACCATCAGTGCAGAGCAACTGTTGGCGAACTCTTCTGATATTGAAGGTGAAGTGGCGATTGATAGTGTTACTTACACAGGCGCTGACGGTATCTTTACTGACAACGGCAACGGCACATTCAGCTTTGCACCGAACGCAAACTTCGATGGCGATGTTAGCCTAGATGTAGTGGTGACAGATGAAGACGGTGCGACAGTAGCCACCAGCGCAAGTATTGATGTTCTTCCAATTAATGATCCACCAGTATCGGGTGACTTGGCATACAGCATTGATGAAGATGGTTCGATTACTCTGACTCAAGAGCAGTTGCTGTCTCAAGCATCTGATGTGGATGGCGATGATCTGACCGCAAGCAACTTAAGCGCAGGCGATAATGCAACCGTTGTTGATAATGGCGATGGCACCTTTACGGTAACGCCAGATGCGAACTTCAATGGCGATATCGACCTAAGCTTTGATATTTCGGACGGCACCGAGTCGATTGTGGCGAACGCCGATCTGACGGTAAACCCAGTCAACGACTTGCCAACGACATCTGATGTTTATGCGAACGTTGATGAAGATAATGTCATCACTATCACGCAGGAGCAGTTACTTGCGAATGCCGCTGATATTGAGGGCGATGACCTTGTCGCTTCCGACTTAACCTTAGTGGGTGACGATGCAACGATTGTCGACAATGGCGATGGCACGTTCTCAATCACTCCAAGCGAAAACTTCAATGGCTACATCGATGTTGCCTACAGCATCAGCGATGGCGACACACCAATTGCCGCTAACTTAGGCTTGACCGTTGACCCAGTTAACGACGCGCCAATTGTTTCTGCTGATGTGGCGATAACCATTGAAGAAGACGGTTCATACACCATTACTCAAGAAGAGCTCCTACAATTCGCGACTGACATCGAAGACGATGACATGACCGCAATTATCGGAGAGCAGGGCGATGAAACAACCGTAACCGGTACAGTGTTGGATGCTGAAACTGGCAATCCAATCGCAGGTGCGGATGTTACGCTAACCGACAACGCAGGTCATTCTTACACAGCGGTGACCGATCAATCTGGTAACTACTCTGTGAGCGGTCCAGTTGTTGACCAAGGTACCGTTACGATTGAACAAGAAGGCTCAATTACTAGCAGCTTCCTAGTTCCAGCAGGCGAAGATACCAATGGTGGCGTGACTGCAATATCTGAAGTCCTTGAAGAAACAGATATGCGTATCGTGGTCACATGGGGTGACAGTCCACGTGATATGGACAACCACCTATGGCTCTACGATACAGAGAATGGCAGTGAGCTAGACCATATTTACTATCGCGACATGAGCCATGATTTGGGTGAAGGTAATGTCGTTCAGCAAGATGTAGATGACACAAATGGTGGCGGCCCTGAAACCATCACCATTCCAAACTACCAAGATGCGGACATGCACTATTCAGTACACAACTACACCAGCAGAAGTTGGGATGTAGATGGTGTTGAAGATGTACAGGTTCAGGTATTTGTTGGCGATACATTGGTTGAAACCTTTAGCCCTGATTTATCTGAAAGCCCATCGGGTGACCACTGGCATGTATTTGATATCGTGAACGGCGTTATTGTTCCAAGCCAAGATGTAGGCAGCGAGAATGCGTTTGATTTACCAACGGCAGAAGAAGCGCTCGCGAATGAAAACGGCATTGATATCTCTGAATTGCTAACCGGCGAGGAAGGTGATGATTCTGGTGAAACGGGTGGTAACGAACCAAGTGTTGGAGATGTTTCCATTGAGAACGCTCTTATCACTGACAATGGTGATGGTACTTACACCATTACACCGGAAGAGAACTTCAATGGTGAATTCTCGATTAGCTACAACGTAGACGATGGCAACGGTGGGGTTACTCCAGCGGAACTAGACGTGACCGTAACAGCAGTTAACGACCTTTCTGTAATTTACGACCACGACTACACCATTAATGAAGATGGTTCGCTGACCTTTACCGATGAACAGCTATTGGCTGGTGCAACGGATATTGATGGCGATGACCTTTCTGTCGAGTCGGTTAACTACGAAGGTACAGACGGTGTGTTCACGGATAACGGCGACGGTACTTATACCTTTGCTCCAAACGAGAACTTCAATGGTAATGTCGACCTAACTTACGATGTGAGTGATGGTACTGATGTTGTATCGGCGAATATTGATGTTCAAGTTGTTCCAATCAATGACGTACCGGTAGCGGGTTCTACAACTTACAGCGTTGAAGAAGACGGCAGTATCACCCTAAGCGATGCACAACTTCTGGCGAATAGCTCGGATGTTGAAGGGGAAGTGTTTGTCAGCGATGTAAGCTACAGCGGCACTGATGGTGTATTCACTGATAATGGTGATGGTACTTACACCTTTGCTCCAAACGAAAACTTTAACGGTGACATCAGTCTTGATGTCTCTGTAATGGATGAAGATGGCGCAACCGCTGAAACAACCGCAGGTATCGACGTTATTGCCGTTAATGACTTGCCAGTTGCAGGTTCAACGACCTACAGCGTTGACGAAGATAACGTGATTACCATCTCTGAAGCGCAGCTTCTTGCGAACAGCTCAGATATTGAAGGTGATGTATCCGTTAGCGACGTTTCCTACTCAGGTGCAGACGGTATCTTCACTGACAATGGCGATGGTACTTACAGCTTCGCACCAAATGAAAACTTCAACGGCAATGTCAGCCTAGATGTCACCGTTGCAGATGAAGACGGTGCAACCGCTCAAACGACTGCGGGTATTGATGTTATCGCAGTCAACGACGCACCAGTATCGGGTGACTTGGCTTACTCAGTGGATGAAGATGGTTCAATCACGCTAAGCCAAGAGCAACTACTTGCTCAAGCATCGGATGTGGACGGCGATGATCTTAGCGCTGCCAACCTAACCGCGGGTGATAACGCTACAGTTACGGCAAACGATGATGGTTCATTTACCATTACCCCAGATGCCGACTTTAATGGCGATATTGACCTAAGCTTCGACCTTTCTGATGGTACTGAAACGGTTGTCGCAACGGCCGACCTTACTGTGAATCCAGTGAATGACATCGCAGTTGTAGAAGATGTGGCTTACACCATTGAAGAAGACGGTTCACTTACCTTTACAGACGAGCAACTGCTAGCGGGTGCTTCTGATATTGATGGTGATGAGCTTTCAGTTGCCGATGTGTCTTACACTGGCGCAGAGGGTGTGTTCACTGACAATGGTGATGGTACTTACACCTTTGCACCGAACGAGAACTTCAATGGTGACGTAAGTCTGGACTTCTCAGTATCTGATGGTACAGAGACGGTTGACGCAAACATCGACGTAACGGTAACAGACGTTAACGATGCACCAGTGGCAGGCGCAACGTCTTACCAAATGAACGAAGATGGCACTATTACATTGAGCCCTGAGCAGTTGATTGCTAATAGCTCCGATGTGGACGGTGAAGTGTCGCTTGATAGCGTGAGCTACTCAGGTGCAGACGGTATCTTGGTTCAAAATGAAGATGGTTCGGTAACGTTCGCACCAAACGAAAACTTTAACGGCGACATCAACCTTGATGTGACGGTTATTGATGACGACGGTGCGACGGCTCAGACTACCGCTGGTATTGAAGTCATTGCAGTTAATGACGCACCTGTTGCCGGAAACGTGGCCTACTCAGTTGATGAAGACGGTTCAATTACGGTATCGCAAGAGCAGTTGCTGGCTAACGCATCCGATGTTGATGGTGATGCACTGACCGCAAGCAACCTATCTGCAGGTGACAATGCGACTGTAACAGCGAACGAAGATGGTTCATTTACTATCACTCCGGATGCTAATTTCAACGGTGACATTGATTTGAGCTTCGATGTGTCAGATGGCCTTGAAACTGTTCAAGCTGGAGTCGACCTAACGGTTAACCCAGTCAATGACCTACCAACAGCAGAAGACCAAAACTTTACTGTTGAGGAAGATGGAACGCTAACCTTCACTGACGCTGACCTATTAGCAGGTGCTGCGGATATTGATGGTGATGACCTTTCTATCACGGATGTGTCTTACACGGGCGCAGAGGGTGTGTTCACTGACAACGGTGACGGCACTTATAGCTTTGCTCCGAACGAGAACTTCAATGGCGATGTCAACCTTGGCTTCACAGTGACTGATGGCACTGAGACAGTCGATGCTAATATTGGTGTGACGGTAACGGATGTTAACGATGCGCCGGTAGCGGGTTCTACGTCTTACCAAATGAACGAAGATGGCACCATTACAATCAGCCCTGAGCAGTTAATTGCTAATAGCTCTGACGTTGATGGTGAAGTGTCGCTTGAAAGTGTGACTTACACAGGCTCTGACGGCACCTTGGTTCAAAACGATAACGGGTCTGTGACCTTCACGCCAAACGAGAACTTTAATGGTGATATCAGCCTAGATGTGGTCGTGACCGATGATGACGGTGCGACTGCTACAACAACGGCAGGAATCGAAGTTCTGGCTGTGAACGATGGACCTGAGTCGGAGGATGTGAAACTAACCACAGCCGAAGACAGCACCATTCTTATCACACAAGACATGTTGTTAGCTCAAGCTACCGACATCGATAACACCGCAGACGAGCTGTCGGCTTCTGGTCTACAAATCGACCCTAGCTTGGGTGAGTTGCTAGATAACGAAGATGGTACTTGGTCATTTACACCAAACGAAAACTTCAATGGCGATGTGCCAATGACGTTTAACGTTAGCGATGGCCAAGAGACAATTTCAGTCGACGGCAACATCGATGTTACGCCAGTGAATGATGCACCTGAAGCGCCAACCATTGAGATGCAAGGCGAAGAAGATGTGGTCATGGTGATTGACCCTGCTTACATCGCGGGTCAAGTGACAGACCTTGATGGCGACGAGATCAGCATTGAGAGCATCACAGTACGAGCACCAGCGAATGCGACCTTAACTCAGCAACCAGACGGCATGTATCACTTAGTGACTACTCAAGACTTTAATGGCTTAGTAGAACTCGGTTATCAAGCTACTGACGGTGAAGAAGTGGTTGATGGCTCGCTGAATGTGGATGTCATTCCGGTTAACGACGCACCATTCAATGTCGGCAACGCAATGATGACCACAGACGAAGATGGCGCGTTCACCTTCGATGCTGGCGACTTGATGAACTTGTTCGGTGACATTGATACCGCAGACCTTGTTGTTTCTCGCATTATCACCGCAGACGGTGAAGATGGCGGAGAAGTTACAGACAACGGTGATGGTACTTGGACATTCACACCAACAGGCGACTTTGCGGGTGTTTCTGACCTACAAGTTGTCGTGAGTGACGGTGAGTTCGAAACGGTTCTCGATGTTCCTGTGTACGTACGTCCTGTCGCAGATGGCGCGGTTATTTCAACTGACCATGACGGTCCATTAGTCTTCGGCGAAGATGAAACGGGTCACTTGGGACTGAACGTTGGCCTAGTCGATGATTCAGAAACACTAAGTAACTTGGTGATGACAGGTTTCCCTGTTGGATTCGAGGTAACAGATGGTGTCAATACCGTGATGATCACCGAGCCGGGTCAATACATCGACCTGTTCGACTGGGATATCTCAAACATTCAAATGACGCCGCCTGAAGACTTCCATGGTGAGTTCTTCGTAACCGTAAGCGCAACAACGGTTGATTACGGAGATGAGCCGGAAGCGTTTGATGATGGTATCGATTCAGGTGATTTCGAAACTGTGGCGGGTGATTCCATCATCCTAACGGCGGACGACCTAATTGCTTTGGCTGAGAATGTGGATGCAGACAGCGATGATGAAGTGAAACTGGTTCATCTTGCCGACCGCAGCCAAGGTGAGATTGTCGATAATGGCGATGGCACTTGGACGTTCACACCAGCACCAGGCTTCACGGGCGAAGCAGACATTGCGTACGTAGTTGATAAAGATGGCGTGCTTCATGATGAGCAAACTGGCGTAGTCGTGAAAGAAGGTGACTCGCAAGAGAATGCAGCACCAGAAGTTAACAGCACCACAACGACGGAAATCGCAGCGGATGCCACCTTGTCGTTCACTGATGAAGACATGTTAGCGAATCTGAGCGATGCAGAAGGCGACAGCTTGAGCATTGAGTCAGTAAGCTTGATGGAAGGTCAGGGCGTAATTGAGAGCGATAACCAAGGTAACTATCAATTCACTCCTGCTGAAGACTACACCGGCGATGTTCAAGTTGGGTTTATAGCGACCGATGGCGAAAATCGCATCGAAAGCTTCTTCAATGTGGATATCCAAAGTGGCGATGAAGCAGCGGCGAGCGAAGGTTATACCTTAGCTGATGATGGTTCACTAACTATCACGGATGCACAGCTGGTGGATGAGTTAGGCGTCAGTGATTCTGCACAAGTTGTTGATGTTGCAGACGCGAACGATGCTGGCTTCTTTGCCGAATCAGGTGAAGGTGAGTGGACTTACTGGCCGAACGAAGACTTCGATGGCAATTTAGCGATGAATGTTGAAGTTAACGACGGCGGTGAAGTATCAAGTCACAGCTTAAGCATCCAAGTTGAAGATGATTCAGTACAAAGTGATGAACCACAAGTCCAAGCTGCTCAAGAAACAGAAGAGCAACAAGTGGAAGTGGCTCAACAAGCTGATGACCAAGCTCAAGATGCTGAAACTGAAGACAGTACAGCCGATGTAACCGCGGCACCGGGCGATACCATCTCTATCTCGATTCCAGATGAGGTGAGTGGTAACGAATCGGTTGATTACGCTGATATGTCTGGCTTACCTGAGGGCGCTACTGTGAGCAACGCACTGGATAACGGTGATGGTAGCTTCACAATCAGTGGCAACCTAGAGCAGCCTGTATCCGTTGAACTTCCAGAAGGTTATGAAGGTACTAGCGAGATCCAATTCCAAGGTTACGACGAATTGGGTAGCTCAATAGACGGTGCTAGCGGTTCTGTTGAAGTTGAGGTCGATGATCAATACACCATGCAAGGTTCTACGCAAGAACAGCAACCGGACATGGCGGGTATGGAATCTGGTGGCAGCGACTGGACAAGTTCAGGTGGTCAAGACCAAGGTGTTGACTTCACGGACGACTCTGGAAGCTTCGATTCAGATTCTCAAACTGGAACTGATCAAGGCAACGACTTCGACCAAAGCTCGATTTAATCGAGAGAGCTTAGTTTTAGTCTAAACCGACATTTAGTCTAAGCCAACAAGGAGATAGGGCAGCGTAAAGTTGCCCTCATTAAAGCCATGTAGAGTTATTGATACATGGCTTTTTTTAATTTTTTTGTTGTTTGTTTCGATAAATAAACTTGAGAACAGGTAAATATGTCCTTAATTATGAGAAGGGTCAGTTAGACAGGAGTGAGGGCATGTATCGTTATGTCAGTTCACCGCAAGCGTCGAAGTACATAGTGCCACCACCTCAACATCGAGAGTTGTCGAGTGTGGATGTGCCTGAGTCCGAATTAGAGATGCGAGAAATATTGAATAATTGGTTTGCTGATGGTTTAGCGCCCATTATTGAAAGTGAAGATGACTACATCTCTGCGAGCGATCACGTTCGATTTGAAAAGCTTAGCCGCACCGTTGGGATGTTGTTGAGAAACAAAGATTATTATTTTGCGGCTAAACGGATTTTATCAGTGTGGGAACAAGATTGTCTTGAAACCACTTATATCAATTATCTCATTTTGCGCAGTGAGCGAGTCACTTCTTTAAGGTAAGTTAATGGTGTGGCATTTGTCATTTTTCATTAGGCATTAGGCATTAGCGACTTAGGGTTCGTGTGCTTACGATCTTTTTATTTTTCTAACGAATCAGCAAACAAAAAGGGCAAGCTTGGAGGCTCACCCTAAAGGTCTTTGTTTTGGCTTAACGTTATTTTCAACTAATTCTCAACTGGGTTACGACTTACACCCAACCATCAAATTTGAGTCGTTTTTGAATTCTTTCGACCGCTTCTTTCTGCATTTGTCTAACACGTTCATTAGAAACATTCACATCCAACATTTGTCCGACCTCAGACAGCGTTTTCACCTTGTTATCAAAGAAACCAAAACGGTGGATGAGCACCTTTTGTAATTTTGGAGGAAGTGTATAGATGATTTGTTCTAGAGCTTGGGTAAAGGATTGATCCTCACAATCTTGTTGAGGGTCTGGGATATATTCACTTTCGCATTGATCAAGCACCATAGGCGCATGGCTAGTTCCAACCGTTGTCGTCACGTCAATAAACCCGCTTAACGCCACCAGTTGATCGACGCGTTCGGCCTTTACACCTGAACTGTCTGATAGCTCAGAAATTGAAACCTCTTTACTCATTTTTTTGCTTGCATCGAGCTTTTTTGAGGCGAGGCTGTTTATTTCTTTACACACGTGGGCTGGCAATCGAACGGTTCGACCCGTGTTCATGAGTGCGGCTTCAATGTTTTCGCGGATCCACCAAACAGCATAGGTTGAAAAACGATAGCCTGGTTCTGGATCGTATTTGTCGATGGCCTTAATCAAGCCAATGTTGCCTTCCTCGATCAGGTCGAGCAGGGTGAAATTATTGCCTTTACGTTTTAGGTAACTCTTTGCGATTTTCACAACAAGGCGCAGGTTTGATTCGATCATGACATCACGCGCTTTTTTATCACCCGCGCGATTCAATTTTGCGTAATACACCTCATCTTCACGCGACAGCAGATCAATGCCAACAATATCTTTCAGATAATGAGCATAAGGGTCTGCACTGGTAGAAAATGATTCGGTAATGGGTGTTTCATCCGTGAGCCCCTGAAACGCAGCAAAACTATCGTTGTTCATTTCCTTGTCCTTATCTAGCCGACTGAACGTTTTAGTTTTTTTATTATGCCACCAAGTGATTAACGCTTGGTTTCATTAGAGTGTAGATAACAATTTCTTCTTTACCAATAAATAAAATGCAATTTCGTATGTTTATGTCACAAAAAGATCTACAAATATTTAACTATTTTGCATCTCATCAAGTGTGTTGGTTTTTCGTTTAAAACATTAAGACGGATAGTTTATAAAGCATGTGTTATACATCGGTTTATCTAGATAAATGACGTGAATTTATAGGTGTGGGTTAGAACTATAATTGAGAGGAGAAATGATGAGAAAAATGTTAAGAGTCGAGGTTCAATGTTTCCAAGCACCTCAACTCTTTTAGCTGTGTCGGCTGTTAAGTATCGCCATGCACGTTTTAATTCTATCGACTAATAAGTGCTAAGAACCTCATCGATTTGCTGATTAATGATCTTCATTTCGCTGTAGATAACCGAAAGATCATCATCTTGCGGCGCAAGCTTATTGAGTGTGTTTTGTTCTACTCTTTCCAATGCAACTGTGGCCGTTTCTTCACCAAAGCTGGCTAAAATGCCTTTTAAGGTGTGCACGGTAAAATGAAGCTTGCCCCAATCTTGTTGTTGAACCAACTCTTCGATCTCTTGTAGCGAATTGCCATGGTCTTCTTGATATGTAGACAAAACGGCGTAAATGACGTCTCTGTCATTGTCTAAATAGGCGTTTAAAGCATCAAAGTCTAGCATGTGGACTCCTGTCGGCTGAATGTTGAAAATGGGCTAGGCGGCTTAGTGGAAAAACCATACCTTGATGAATCACTAATCCATTGATTCCATTTTGGAGGAAGTTCTAACTGTAAGATTTCTTCTAGATAGTCGTCGCTAAGTTTCTCATCTATATGAGCTTTATTGACGGCGTATATATAGTCAAGTTTGGCGGCAACTGAATATGGGTAACTGTGAATGTAGTCCTTTATTTCTTGGATCGAACCCAAATTTTCAATGTTTATACACGTTGAAGGGTCGACATTTTTGGACTCAAGTTGGTGATTTATGGCTTCTCCACGAGATTTGAGACATTCCACTGTTAAATGATAAAGAGAGTACTCACCAAAGTGGGCGAGCATGGGTAATAACTGAGTGAGCAAATAAGTCGGTTGGCTGTGGAAATTGTTCGCTAACAGTGTCGAAGCTCTAATCACTTTTTTGTGGGCAATCTGAGGGCTATTTTCGATGAGCAATATGCTGCTCTGAAATAGGGCAAGGCTGGCCAAAACTTGCTGCTGTTGTTTTACCGGAAGTTTCAGGTTTACCAACTCGGTGAATTGGTTGGCGTGCTCAAGCAAAATACGTTTGTACTTTAGTTGCGTCTCGCGCTGATACGTTGCTTTTAAGGAATTAAAGTGCGCACCAATGGAATGGATGACATCAATGTCAGCAGCTGAAATGTGGGTTGCATACATCTCACCTAACTTTATGATCATATGTGTGTTATCTGCGTTCTCAGCTAAGTCGATGGCCCTGATTGCACGATGGCTGATGCTGGGAGTCATCTCAAATGCACGAATCGCTAATTTAAGAGCAGGCAGCAGCATTTTATGTTTTTCATAGATACAGCTTAAGCAGTCAATCACGCTCAATGAGAGTGGCTGTGCTATTAGAAAATTGTGGAGCTTATCTATGGCTAAATTTGGCTTGCCTAAGCTGTCGAGAATCAGCGCCTCAGCCACCAATTTGGTTGGGTGCATGTTGGTTTTGGAGTTGTTAATGACGCTAGAGAGTAACTGCCATTTCTTACCTGCAATTAAATGTTCAATCAATGTCGCTTCGAACTGAACGCTAGTACCATTAGGGGAGATCGCCAAAGCTTGAGCTAATCTCTCTTGACTGGCAATGGGATACAAATCATTCAGTTGGGTGAGTTTCTTTGAAACGGACACGGCACTTTGGATCTTTTTACCCAACGTTTGAGTATTAATCGGTTTAGAAACGAAGTGGTGTGCTTCACCTGAAAGGGCGGTTAATACTGTTTCCTGACGCATATCCCCAGAGAGCAAGATTGTCGCCACAGTATGATCGATGAGGCGGTTTCGATACAGAATGCCCAACAGCTCAAAGCCAGTAAAAGACTGTTCTAAGTGGTAGTCAATGAGGAGTACATGAAAAGAGTGTGTCTCGACCGCTTTAATGGCTTTTCGATAGTCGGTCGCAATAAAAATACAGTCGCGCGAAACTCCCAAACTAGCCAGTTGCTGCTTAATAAGTATTGTTGCGCTTTTAGAGTCGTCGACGATCAAAATTCGAAGGTCTGTTGGTAAGGTCAAATCCATTTTCCTTAATACCAAATGTTATTTTTTAATTTAGGTGTCAAGTTGCACATTGTCAAGGTGCCTATATCACATACAAACACTCAATAAACTATTGGTAATTAAAGAGTATTAGATAACATTTATGAAAGCCTTCAAACGCAGGTGACTTTTACCTGATTTTAGTGGGGTTATACGTGTTTTAGAAATAAAAAAGAGGCAAGCCGATAAGCTCACCTCTCTGTTTTATTGTTCGAGTTTTTATTCGAAATGTTGTTCTTTGCTTGAAGTTTTATTTACCGAAACTCTAGCGTTAATCACGCATGTTTAGAATCAATACTGCCGCTAGAGCCAAGAACGCCGTCATCATTAAGAACACATCGTTGTAAGCCATGATGGCTGCGTCACGTTGCATTGTGCCGAGCAAACTTGCTTGTGCTTGTTGCATCGCAGTTGCGGCATCACTTCCTGACTGAATGAAAAACGCTTGTTGTTGCTGAAGCGTCTGCCAACCAAGTTGACTCACTGAAGGTAGCGACTCCTTGATGTGTGCTAAGTGCTCACGGGTTTTGTTATCCAATAGCGTAGCGATAATCGCGATGCTGAAAGCGCCCCCTAAGTTCCGCATTACGTTGGTTAACGTTGATGCGTCTGGTGTGTCCATTTTGCTGATGTTCTTCATGGCAACCAAAGACAGCGGAACCATGATGAACGGACTACCAATAGCACGCAGAACCATAGATAAAATCAGCTGTTGTCCGCCAAAATCGATTGTCATGTGTGTATTTACGTAACAACTAAAACCGAACATCGCGAAGCCAAAGGTAACCAAGTACTTAGGCTTAATGATCTGTGTTAGCTTTGGCACAATTGGGAATATCAGAAGCTGTGGGAAACCCATCCACATTAGCACTTCACCAATTTCCATCGCGTTATATTGCTGAATTTGAGTGAGATACATCGGTAGAACATAGATAGAGCCGAGCAATGCCATTCCTAGAATCAAATAGGCGATACAAGACATCGCAAATTGCCCATCCCGCAATAGCCGCAGGTTAACCAATGGCTTCTTGTGTTGGAGTTCGTTTATCACGAAGTAAACCAAACTCACCGCCGACACGATACTCAAGCCAATAATAAAGCTCGAACTGAACCACTCTTCACGGTTACCTTCTTCTAACACCACTTCCAAACAACCTAGCCCTAATGCCATGGTGGCGATACCAAACCAATCGGCTTTTTTCAGCGTGCCAAGGTCGAGCTTTTCATCGTCCAAGCCATATCGGATCATGGTGATCACAAGCAAAGCTGGCGGAATATTGATGTAGAAAATATAGTGCCACGAGAAGTTCTCCGTCAGCCAGCCACCAAAGGTAGGGCCAATCGATGGAGCAAAGGTCGCGGTTACACCAAACAGTGCCATACCCACAGCACGCTTGTTGACCGGCAATAACTGAATCACCAGCGAGAAAGCAAGCGGGATTAGAGCACCACCACTGAAGCCTTGCATCGCGCGGAACACGATCATCGAGGTCATGTTCCAAGAGAACGAACACAACAAAGATGAAATGGTGAAAATGGCTGTCGTCCACGTGATATAACGGCGTTTACCGAGCGCTTTAGAAAGCCAACCACTGAGTGGGATAGCGATCATCTCTGCGACTAGGTAAGACGTAGAGATCCACGAGCTTTCATCCAAGGTGGCTGATAGCGCACCTTGAATATCTTTGAGAGACGAGTTGGTGATCTGAATATCCAAGATCGCCATAAACGCGCCAATCAAGCCGCCAAATAGGGCGATCCAATGGCGTCTCGAAACCTCGTCATCATCATTTGTTTGGGTGACAACACCAGCGTTACTCATGGTCTAGCCTCGTTTATCGATGGTCGCTACCACAGACAAACCAGGAAGCAGTCGACCTTTCAACTCTTGCTGATCTGGAATAGTAATTTTAACCGGTACACGTTGAACGATTTTAGTGAAGTTACCGGTCGCGTTTTCTGGTGGTAGGAGCGCAAATTTAGCGCCAGTCGCAGGGGAGAAACTGTCTACCACACCTTCAAGAGGCTGCCCCGGGAACGCATCCAGCTCTACTTCAACCGTCTGACCTTTGTGAATACCACTTAGCTGTGTCTCTTTGAAGTTGGCTTCAATCCACACTTGGTTGTTTGGTACCAAGCTCATCAGTGGTGCGCCTGCTTGAATCAGCAAGCCTTCACGTACGCTGCGTTTACCAATCACGCCATCTGCTGGCGCGTAAATTTTGGTGTAATCAAGGTTAAGCTGTGCTTGATCTCTCTGGGCTTGAGCTTCGGTCACGGATGCATTTGCTTGCTCAATCTCACTAGCGATAACGGTTAATTGGTCATTGGTTGCAACGAGGTTTGCTTTTGCTTCTTCTAAATCTGCCTGAGTTACTTTTTGTTGTGCAACCATGCTATCGACTTCATCTTGAGACGCGTAGTTACGCTTTAGTAAGCTACGAGAACGTACCACTTGTTGAATCGCGCGTTCGTATTCAGCTTGTGCAGAATCAACGCGGCTTTCTGCTTGATTGATCTTGCTACGTTGTAACGTTTGTTGTGCCACTAGATTTTTGACGTCTGATTGCACGACGCTTAAATGGGCGTTTGCTTGAGCGAGTGCTGACTGGTAATCACGGTCATCGATTTGAACCAGCAAATCACCTTCTTTAACCGATTGGTTATCACTCACATAAGACTTAACAATATAGCCAGAGACCTTAGGGCTAATATTCGTGATGTCGCCTTGTAGGTAGGCATTGTCGGTAGATTCAAAGTACTGGCCATAGCCGTACCAGTATCCAGCACCGGCTAAACCCAATGACAGCATGATCGCAGTAGCAATAAGCGGAGCTTTTTTACGTTTTTTTGTGCTTACTGTTTGCGAAGCGTTGTTGTTCTCTGTCATTTTTTCTTTCTCATTTTGTTTTTATTTAGATGTAACGAATTGTAAATGAATTCGATTGATTGATAAGATAGGAAAAAAGTGAAACACTGTTGCAAAAATCTAACTAATGGCGCTTTGGGAGAAGTACGATGGACTTAAATGCTGTGACTGTTTTTACACAAGTTGTTGATTGTGGGAGTTTCACGCACGCAGCTGAAGCATTGAACATGACCAAGTCGACCGTCAGCCGAAAGCTAGACGAGCTGGAACAGCATCTAGGTGTGAGGTTGATCACTCGTTCGACACGAAGTTTAGTCTTAACGCCAGAGGGTGAGCGCTTTTATCAGTCGAGCATGCAGATGCAAGAGATCATGAACCAAGCTGAGCTAGAGGTTTCAGCCAATCAGGATTTGATCCGAGGGCAGTTGAATGTTGTGTTGCCTGTCGAATTGGGGCATCAAGTATTAGCCAAATACATCCACAGCTTCCTAAAAGAGCACCCAAACGTGACTTTGAACTTAGAACTGTCGAATCGAGAAGTCGACATCATTGCGGAGGGTATCGATCTTTACGCACAAATTGGTGAGCTAGTGGACTCGAGCTTGGTTTCTCGCTACCTCACAACATCAAAGCGTGTATTGGCAGCCAGCCCTGAGTATTTAGAGCAGTTCGATGACGTCTCTTCACCCGATGATCTTGAACCGCCATTCAGAATGATTGAGGTGGTGAACAAGGCCGCGCGTCTACCCAAGTGGCATTTACAATTAGAAGGCGGTGAGTCGATTTTGATCGATCTGCCGTGTCAGTTACGGGTGAATACCATCACGGCATGCCTAACAGCGTGTGTAGATGGGCTCGGCTTGGCGGTGCTTCCTGAATTCATTTGTCGTGAGCACTTCAAGACAGGCAAGTTGATTCGTTTGCTACCTGAATATGAGATGCCGGAAGTTTCAGTAAGCCTAGTGTATGCAGACAGGCAGTTGATGCCGAAACGTAAGAAGGTCTTTATCGACTATCTACTGACTGCTTTTCAAAATAGAGCCAATCAAATAACGAAATAAAGGCATATTGTATTGGGAGCAACAGAAGGAATCGGCTGCCTAACTGTTGATTAGTTGTAATTCATTGACAATGACCAATAACATTGAAAAGAGAAAAACGAACTTGTTAACAAGTTCGTTTTTTTCTGATTGCTAATGTAGTTGTAGGCTAAGTACCGAACTAGCTCTTTTTCTCTGTGTACTCTAGCTTGTAGAAGTGAGCTTCACTTTGTCCATTCGTAAATTGGTTGTATACGCCAGCTTTGAAGTAGCTTAATAGGTGACGCCAGTAGTCAATATCCTGCTCAACTTTACGTTCACCGTTTACGTCAACAATAAGTTTCTTATCACCCACGATTAAATCAAATGCTGTTGGTTTGCCTTGTGGTGCTTTGCCTAAATCATACTGAGAATATGCTACGTCTGATTTGCACATTTCCTTGTCTTGGTTTTTCTTGCCGAACGATCCTTTACAAATTACAGCGTTGTTTTTAATGATTGCCCAGAAATGCCCTTCAATACCATTATTGTCACGTTTCCATACAACACGAAGCAAAGGGTGAGGGACATTGTGAGTACCAAGATCATCTAAGCCTTTGTTATGTACTTGTAGGAATGTAATCTCGTCTTGCTTAGAGTCTGAGTTCTTCATCGACTCTTCAGGTTTTATGATCTCCACCTCCGAACTTAATGTGTATGTTTCATTTGTTAAGTCTGTGCGGAAGTTTTCCTGAACGCGTAGCTCGTTGCGCAGGTGGTCATTCTTCATGGTAAAGACTAGCGCTTCACTTTCTTTGTCGACATAGAAGTTGTTGTTCACAATGCCGTCGTAGTTATTATCGAGCGCAAAATAGTCTTTGTTGCCTTTCTTTCCGTTTGGATCTGAAATTTGAAGTTCAGAAACTGACAAAACATTTTGGTATTGAGAGTAATTAGAAGGTTCGCCTAAAGCTCCTTCTGGATTCGAAAACTGAACATTAGCGATTGCCGAAGAAGAAAAGGCAAGAAGGGCACAGCAAGTGAGTAGGGTCTTTTTCATCAAAAATATCTCTTTTGTATTATTATCATTCAATATAAGCATTGATATCACTTTTGAGATTTATGTGAAAACATCTGTGTTTGAAATTGTGGTCGGCACCCAATTTTCTTGTACAAAAATAGAGAGAATTAGGTGTCGATTGGGATTGGTACCTGAGTGTCAAAGGTGTGGATTTTTGCTCGTTAACAACACTACCTGCTAACCCGTAATAGTGAATAAGGTGAGGCTTAAAAACGGCACGTTCAAACTAGTTAGGCTCTGATTTCCACTCTAACGTTTGTCCGTTGCTCAATACGGCTTTTATAGCGCTCGGCGAGACTTTAAGGCCTCTCTGATGAAAGGTTTGATCTGAAAAATTGGCAATGATCTTACTCCCGTCACTGAACTCAGTTTGTTGAACATCGCCGCTCTTATCTAACCATTCGGAATCGACTAACTGTTTATCCCATAACTGTTCGTGCATTGGTTCAAAGCCATCTTGATAGTGTTTGAGTGCTTTGATTCTCTGGCTTGAACTTGATAAAGCTTCATCTCTGGTCAAGTGAACCATCGGTGGTGTGTTGTACAGCATGGCGGTTAAGTCACGTTCTGCTTGTACATTAGTGAACTTAAGGCTGTCTGAATGCCAATGGTGCGTATTGATTACTTCATCATGGAAAACGGCTTGGTAAAGTGGAATTCGATATTGAGGCGAAAACAGTAGCGACTTATAGGGCTCTTTAACCTCGGCCGGCTTAAAGAAGAAGTCGGGCTTTTGGTCTGGGTACCAACGACCTAAGTAATAGGGAGATTGGCGGTTCTCTTTCATGTCTTTGTCTGTCCAACCAAAACCAACCGTTTCTAAGCCGTGTGCAAACGCGATGCCTTTTGTTGTTAGGCTGTTGCCGTCTTCAGAGCCTAATACTAACGAAGGTTGCTCGCTAAGCCACTTCATTCGGTTGTTGAACGCAGAAAGCATGTCTGATTCGTCGTTTGTATTGCCATTACTGTCTATAGAGACGCGGTAATCTTCACGTGCCATGGCGGTTGCATCAACATCTAAGAACAAGCTGTTGAAGTTGCCGAATCTCATAATGTCTTGAGCACGCTGTTTTACGTATTCTAAATGGCAGTTCGGGTTTAAGTAAAAGCCGTTTCCACGAAATCCTTTTTTCAAACTCCCATCCGCTAGTTCAATCGCACAACTTTGACGCATCGGCTCTGGTAATTGAGCGGTTAGCCAGTTGTCATTGAGCTTCGCAGGAATTGCGGTGTTGTAGGAATCGTAAGTACCGACCAGATATCCGGACTGTTTTGCCAGACCCACAGCGTTAGGTTGATAGAATTCTGGCATCCAATTATCGAATCCAAGCCACAGTTTGTTTAAGCCTGCCTTATTTAGATTAGCGACCATGTCTGAAGACAGCGCTTGTCCCCAAGTCTCTGACGAGTTTAGGTAAGGGGAAGCGTGCTCTAGCAACCAGTTCTTCTTATCCTGTGCTGCTTTATATTGCGCTTTAATCGTGTTGTCTTCGAGTGTCGGATTACCAACAGGATATAACACCTGCAATGACTGGCTAATAGAGTCCAACAATAGTTGTTTGTGGTACTGACTGAACCAATCTTTCCCCTTGGAGAGTGACGATAGCTCTCTTTTCGCTTCCGCAGAAACATTGAGTTTAGAGCCCTCTAGATACCATGTTTTCAATCCCCACCAGTCACTCACATCTTGGATGCTTAATGGGTCTTTGCCAAATAGGTAAACGTGGCTCGCGCCGATCAACTTAGTCACATCTGGATTGCGCTTTTGCTTTGCTACAAGCGTTTCAGACTGGTCATTATTGATGCGCCAATCTCGGTATTGTTTGGCACCATCTAACCACGAGTCTCCGAGGGTGATACGAACAAGAAAAGGTTGTGACTGATTGAGCATCGTAAATTGGTGTGCTGCCTTCATATCAATTTTGGTTTTTGTATTTGAGGAAGCATTAGAGGATGCATCTGAAAAGAGCAGTTGATTGTTGGTTGCATTAACCATTTGATAGCTAATGAAATGATTGTTTTGCTGTACTATCCAAAAAGGCATCTTCAAGTCTTGAGTAGTGTTACTTCCAGAATGGTTACCGACGAGATAACTTGCCCAAAGCTTGTTGTCAGTAGGCACGCGCATACCTTCACTAAACGGAAGAAATAGTGTCTGAGTTTGTTGTTCGGCAAGATCAAACCACGCCAATTCGATGGGTTTGTTTCGTTTCACCTGTATATTTGAAGGTAAGCTGAACTGAAAAGTGAGCTGGTCTTGATTAAGCTCTGCCTTAACGTTTATTCCACTGGGTACTAAGGTCCAAGTGGCGATTTTTACTGAGTCAGCTTTATCGGAAAAGCCAATGACCAGATTGGTCGCTTTCTGTGGTTTGTTATCAACGGTGAGAGCAGCACTGTTAACGCTTAAGCCGTTCCAATCGACCTCTAAAGTATTCGATGAGGTAGCGACGGTATTGTTGTTACTGGTGAGCGTTATTTGGCTCGCTTGTGCGTTGGATGAAAACAGACAAGCTGTTGTTAAAGCCACAATGGCAAAATTAGAAAGATTGAGTGGGTGACGTACGCTGAGCATATTTAGATTCCGTAAAGGGTAACTACGGTTATTACACCTAAGTAGCGCTAGTGCTTTGTCACCTATATGTCTCTATTTTCTGTTTGGCTTTAGTGGTTTTCCATTAGAAAGGCACAGCGACGCGCTGCACATATTGGACTTCAATAGCGCCTTGGTATTCAAACATTTCAACCGAAGCACTCAAGTGCTTGGCTTTGGTTCCAAGTGGACTTTCTGTGGGAACGGGTGGTTGCGCTGTTTTGATTGGCACTTTGTAACCCAGCAGGTTGTAGTTTTCATCAAACCATTGCCAACTCACGTTAGCGTCGGGGCAGTTGTCGATCACCTTTGGAGGCGAGAGCACGATATGTGGTTCGCTGAGTTTACTTTCGAGCGTCAGCCATCGATTACTGTTATTTAAAGCGACAATAATAGGGTAGTGATTTGAACCTATCTTTAGTTGATAAACACCAGATTCGGGTTTGATGAACATTTCATTGGTTTCAATCTCTTGATACTCATTATTGGAAGCGAGTTGTCCATCGAGAAGGACTTTACCTTTAGGCGATACCAAAGAAAGAGTTTGAGTTTCTGAGCCTTTGCTGAGTTGCTCGGCAGAGACTTTGATTTGATAACCGTGCGACGACAGGCCATAGCGTCGAATGAAGCTGACTTGGATGTGGTGTTTTGGCTCAGCACTTTGTTTGAGTAAGGTTCCACATTGAGTCTGGCTCAGGATCTCTTGTTTGACTGGCAGCCAAAGCTCACTATCGAGTGATTTGTGATCGAGTGCGATTTGCAGCTCTTGCCACGCAACTTGAGGTTGGTCATCAAGTAGAGATTGATAGGTGTGCTGCAATGGCGTGTCGGTAAACCATGCCGCATGACTTGCGAGCGGCAATGTGTAGATCAGTGCGGTTAACGAAGTAACTTTCATTATGATTCCCCGGCCAAGCGGTAACCAACGCCACGATGTGTTTCTATATTCAATGTTGGCAGCTTCTGGCGTAAGCGCAGTATGTGATTACCAATAGTTCGGGTACTAGGAAAAGCCTGATATCCCCAAATCTTATTGAGTAATTCATCTCGGTGAAACACACGACTTTGGTTCTGAACAAACAGTACCAATAGCTGAAACTCTTTAGGTTTTAGTGTTACAGGGCTTTCATCCAGATAAGCGATCCGTTCCGACAAGTTGATTTGGATATTTGCGTAAGTTAAGAGGCTCACACCTAACGGACGTAGCTGGGTAATGACTCGAGCGAGTAATTCGTCGTTCGAAAATGGTTTAGTCACATAGTCTTTGGCACCCGCCATTAAACCTTCAACACGTTGTTGAACTTCTACTTTAGCGGTCAACACAATCACAGGCAGCGCTTTGAGGAGCAACCAGTTTGGAAGGTGTTGCAAGCTGTCCCCATCTTCAAGCTGTCGATCCAGTATCACAAGATCGGCTCGAAACCATTTCTTACTGGCATTCTCTGAATCCTTCGCCCAAAGGCATTGGTAACCATTGGATTCAAAGAAGCTGACGAGGCCTTGTCCAAGCAGTTGGTCGTCTTCAATCAGCAGTAGGGTGTTCATAAGCAATTTCCAAAATACATCGGGTTGGGTTACGAAGAATAATGAGGCGGCCATTCGCTTGCTTCATCAAGTGCTCGACAATAGTCAGGCCAATGCCCATGTTATCCAGTTCGTGCGTTTCACTTGGCGTGACACCAGACATGAGCCGTTGTATCGGTGAAGGGAAGTGCCCCTCGTCTTGTACCTCAATCGTCAGCTTGTCACCGAGTTCGACCTTTACCAAAACCTCACCTTTACCATGTTGTTTGGCATTCTTGATTAGATTATCCAAGCAGATGGTTAGCCAGTAATAGGGAAGGTTCAGTTCAACTTCACGCGCTTCACATTGATAAGAAATATTGTGCTTTTCACAGACATGATCGAGCCACTCTTCTAATGAAGCGTTTTGCTTCAACAAAGGCTCTGACTGATCCGAACTTAGGTACACTTTGCTGTTTTCGGTGAGCTGAGAAAGCCTTTGATAGTCAGATATTAAACGCCAAACCGCACTTTGAGTTTCATCAGAAAAGTCATCGTAGCGATTTCTAAACATTTCGACGGTTAAGCCTAGGCTAGTAATAGGCGTGCGCAGTTCATGAGTAAGAAGCTGTAAAACGAACTGCCTCTCTTTTCGTTGTTTTGTTCTTAGGTATAAGACTCTAGCGAGCCCGGAAAGCAACGTTAGCAGCAATGTAAAGATCAAGGTTTTCATGATCAGATTGTCATTGCTAGGCTCGTTTAAGCACACGTTACTGTAACGAAAAGTACAGGTTTCACCTGCCAAAGATGCCTCTTGTTGCTCTGCGATAGGTTGCCAAACATCTAAGGGAATAGCTTTCCAGCCTTGTTCGCCACTTAACCAAAGCACATCATCTTGTTGCCAAGCGCGGTATCCATTGAGCAGTGCTTCTCTGCCTTGTGCACTTAGGCTTTCTAGTTTGTTATATAAAGGGTGCTGAGGGTTGGTAAGACTCAAAAATGGGCGTATCTGCTCGGTCACATCTGGGTAAGCGGCTAAATAACGACCAGCAAAGCTGCCACCGGCAGGGTGACGTTTGGAGTGTGCTGCAAACCAAATCGAATCCAATGTTTGTTGCTGACACAGAGCGAGCTCGAACTCGATGGCTTCATGTAATGAAGGGTTACTGCTTTCAATCGCTTGGCAGTGATCTTGTATTGACGCTAACGCTGCGATGTCGTCCCAACTGAATTGGTTGAAATCAGGATAGCGGCTATTTTCATGGAGCAGAACTTTCGGATACTGAGCCAACTCTTGTTGAGATACTAAGAGTGGGGATGATTGCCAGCTCAGTTGATACAGAGTTTGCCACTTATCTTGCAAACTTTGGGCATTGACTAGGGTTGGGAGCCAAAAGATCAAGCAAAGAGCTAATGTAAACCTGCGCATCCAATCATTCTCGTTAAAAGTCGTGGGGCGAGTCTAAAGAGTTTTGGGCGCGATTTGTAACCTGAATGTCAACAAGTGTTCTTTTAACAACAAATTGTCGAGTGGGTCATGCTTTTAAATAATAAAGTACAAATACAGTAAGTATCATTTATTTGAAATAAAATAGATAATTGTGTACTTACTGTCATTATTGGGCGAAATGTGGGGACTATACTGGGCTCATACCTAATAAGAGGAACCATCATGAAACTCATCATCAAATCAGTATTGGCAATCAGTATTTTGGCTACAGGCTCTGCTCATGCGTTCGAATTAACCAGCAACGATATTCAAGAAGGTCACCCAATGGCAAAGACTTTTGAATACTATAGTTGGGGTTGTGACGGCGATAATCAATCACCACAATTGATGTGGAAAGATGCACCAGCAGGTACCAAAAGCTTTGCTATCACAGCTTATGATCCAGATGCACCGACTGAAAGTGGCTTCTGGCATTGGGTTGCGTTTGATATCCCTGCAACTGTGAACGAGCTACCTCGCGGTGTCGACATCTCTAAAGTCGGTGGCAAAGAAGGTCGCATTGATTACGGTACAGTTGGCTACGGTGGCGTTTGTCCTCCAGAAAAAGATGGTATGCACCGTTACCAGTTCACGGTTTGGGCATTACCAACGGACAAACTTAACCTCGACGAAAATACGCCGTCGGCTGTGGTTGGATTCACGTTGAACAGCATGGCTTTAGACAAAGCTAAACTGACCGCAACTTATACACGTTAATAGCTTATGTACGTTAAAGCTTATACACGTACATAATAAGTAAACAAGGGGATGAGATGAATCATCAATATCAAGTGACGATCTTTCGTGCAGAGCAGTTACAAAAACTGCGTAATGTGAGGATTCTATCCCCTAGTATCATTCAGATTATTACAGGCAGTAAGCGCCTGTTTTGGAAAGATTCAGCGGCAGAGCTCTCACATTCTGAGCTGTTGTTTTGTGAGGCATCAGCTTCACTAAGTTTTGAGAACATGCCCCACAAGGGCGCTTCTTGTCGCGAGTGTTCAGCTTTCAATTCCAACCTTCTCAGGCGATGCTTGATTTAAGTGAGGAACGGTCGAATGATCTGGGACTGCCTACAGTAAAAGTGGATCGAAACTTACAAGACTCACTCAATGCTCTGTTCTCTTTTGATACACAGAGCATGAGCAAAGAGACTCAACAGTTTTGGTTGCAGGGCTTGTACCAGCAATTAGCTGAAAAAGGGGTGTTGCATCTATTGTTTGTCAGTGCCAACGTCTCGTTTAGCCAAAAGCTCAGCCATTACCTTTCACATTCACCAGATGAGAAACATCCATTAGAGTCGGTGGCGGAGCGTTTTGCGATGAGCCGAGCCACATTGATTCGGAAGCTCAAACTGGAAGGCATGCAATATCGAGAGGTACTGGCTGAAGTTCGCTTGAGTCACGCGCTTTATCTGATGCAAAACGGACAGCAGAATGTGGCGATGTTGGCTCAGTCTTGCGGTTACCAATCGGAAGGGCGTTTTAGTCAGCGCTTTAAAGGCAAATTTGGTTTGTCGCCAAGTGAATACATCAAAACCGTCGTCAGCCATAGAGTCGCGAGCAAATAAAGTCGCGATACCATAATCATTCTGTTTGCCTAAACGCTCACTTTCTTATCTCGTGCTGCCAATGCCGCGAAAATCGTGCACGCAAAGGCAACAGATGCGATCAACAGAATCGGCACACTCCAAGAATCTGTCTGAGCATGAAGCTTACCCACCAGCGTTGGACCAGTGGCTGCCAACGCATAACCGATTCCCTGAGCCATACCCGACAATGATGCGGCTTGGCTGCTATTCGATGTACGCAAGCCAACAAAAGAGAGCGCGATAATAAATGTCGAGCAGTTGGCTAATCCAAACAGTCCCACCCAAAAGATCGCAAACTCAGGCAAATACAGAAGACCAATCAATCCAACAAATACACTCGATGCACATAGAGTGATGAGCCATTGTTGATTGTCACTTTTGGCTAAGAACGGCAGTAACAGCAGCCCCGGAACCATAGTCGAAAATTGCAGAAATCCATAAATGTAGCCCGCGTCGATTTCGCTGTAGCCAAGATCGTTCAATATCTGTGGCAACCAGCCAGCCAAAGAGTAGAAGGTAAATGAGTTAAGCCCAAGCGCTAACGTTACTTGCCACGCTACGCCGCTTTTAATCATCTGTTTCATCGGCAGAGGTTTGTCTTGTTGCTTGTTATTGTTGGCTGAAGGTGAGCGTTTTCTGATTTTAGGCAACCAGATCATCAAAGCTAATATTGGGAATATTAGGTTCATTAACAGTGCTAATTGCCAACCCGTGATCGTAAATAAGGTTAGATTTGAAAACGGCACCATCAAACTTGAGCCTAACGTCGACCCGATGCCCATCGTAAAGATGTACAGAGAAGTCACAGTAGCGATGCGTGTCGGGAAGCTAACTTTCACTACTACAGGCAACAACACATTACCAATCGCGATACCAAGCCCGATCATCACCGTGCCGATATACAAGGTTGGGGTTAACCCAGCAGAGCGCAGTGTAATACCCGTAGTGATCAGAACTAAGCCTAATAACAGGCTAGGCTCTAGACCAATTCGTTGGGATATCTTGGTGACTAATGGTGAGAATAAGGCAAAAGTTAACAGTGGCAAAGCTGTTAAGAAGCCTGCAGCCGATGACGTAAGGTTGAGGCCTTCCATAACCTGAGAAAGCACAGGAGCCAAGCTCGTAAAAGGCCCACGAAGGTTAAGTGCTAGGAATAGAATCCCTAACATCACGAAAATGCTATTACGAAGAGAGGCGCTCATAGGTTGTTCTACTGTTTGCTTATGAGAAGACAGGCTAGCCTACAGATCATTGAATGATTACACAAATACCGTTTAAATAGGTTTACTAATGATTGAACCTGCGCAGTACGCGCTTAGCCAGAAAAGTCACCCATGACTGTATTAAATATCGACAAGCTCATCTCGGACTTCCCACTGCTTCAACAATTATTGCATTGGAAGAAGTGGTTTGGTTTAACCCAAATGTGACGACTCTGGAGCGCGGTTTGCTTTATGTGGGTTTAGGCGAACAAGATATTCACGATGCGAGCATGAGGCTGCAAAGGTTTGCTCCTTATCTAGCCAAGGCGTTTCCTGAAACTCAAGCGACCAATGGCATCATCGAGTCTGAGCTTATTGACATTCCATCTATGAAATCAGCATTGGGAGCACATTATCAGCAGCCTATAAAAGGGCGTTTGATGATGAAAAAAGACAGCCATTTGCCAATTTCAGGCTCAATCAAAGCTCGCGGTGGTATTTATGAAGTACTAGCGCATGCCGAGAAGCTTGCGATTGAAGCCGGGTTACTGTGTGAGAGCGATGACTACAGTAAGTTGCTCGAACCTGAATTCCGTGACTTCTTCCAACAATACAGCATTGCGGTAGGCTCCACAGGTAATCTAGGCATGTCGATCGGTATCATGAGTGCAAAATTGGGCTTTACTGTCTCTGTTCATATGTCGGCAGACGCGAGAGCTTGGAAGAAAAGCAAACTTCGTGAGCATGGTGTCAACGTTGTTGCAAATATGAGCTGCTAAAAAGATAAGTCATGATAGAAGAGTGTTGTTTATAGCTTGTACACACTCTTTCTCACCTCTAAATCCCACCTTAATTCAAACAATAACTTGCACAGATCGTTATCCAAAACACACATTTTATAAATTAAGCTTCTTAGATGTTCTAACTATCAGTTAGGTTGAGTGGCATTCAACTTGATAGGGATTGAGCAATGCAGACGGACAAAGTGATACAGACAAGACACATAAACACACCAGAAAAATTACTCCAGCGTTTAGATGCGATTGGGGAGTCTTTGGAAGCATCGGGTAAGGCTCATGCTTTGCTGGGATTGGGCTCAGTAGGTATTGAAACAGAACGACTTGATCAGTATTCAGATGTCGATTTTTTCGCAATAGTGCAAACAGGGCACAAGCAGTATTTCTTAGACAGTTTGCATTGGCTATCTGATATTCACTCAATCGACTACGCAGTGAGAAATACCGTCGATGGCTATAAAGTTCTGTACGCTGACGGAATCTTTTGTGAGTTTGCAGTGTTTGAACCCCACGAGTTAGCGCACATTCCGTTTGCTGAAGGGCGTATTGTTTGGCAGCAACATGAATTTGATACACAGTGTTGTGTTTCACCAATAAAAGGGGAGACAGACACTAATTCCCAAGATTGGATCATTGGTGAGGCTCTAACCAATCTTTATGTGGGTATGTCTCGTTATAACCGAGGCGAAAAGCTGTCGGGCAGTCGGTTCGTTCAATCTTACGCACTCGATCGTTTGATCGATCTTGTGGATCAAACTGAACAGTCTGAGCCTGAATTCGTTGATGAATTTATGTCGGATAGAAGGCTAGAAGCACGCTTCCCTAAGTTTGCCCAATTGCTACCAACCTTTACCCAAGGCTACGAGCGCACCGCTGAATCGGCACTTGCCCAACTAGCATTCCTCAACACCCACTTCGCAGTCAACCAAGCCATGTGTGACCGAATCTCTGAACTGTGTTCCAGTAAAGATTAAGCTTATAGCGTGTGAATCCCCAAGCCTAACTGACACCACCTTTCAGATGATAAGCGGCGGGCAACCTAATTGAGCTCTCGAATTATTATTCTTAAGCACTAAACCCGTACGCTTTTGTTTACTCTTCAAGACCGTGACTGTTCGTGTTTACTCCGCTTATCACTGGATGTCGTCAGCCAAATAAAATACAATCGAACAATGTTTTATTAATTCGTGCTTTATCATTATGATGAGAAACTTACTCATATTCATCGTTAGCCTGTTCTTCTTAACAGCCTGTTCTTCAACGAGTAATCGTCAGCTAGACGACGAGACATTGAGCAACGAAGACGCTATGTCGAAAAGTATAGAGGGAGAGAGTAATCTCGAGACTTCAAAGGATACAAACGCTGAGACCAGCGTTGATTCTTCCCATGATTCAATCGTTAATCATCAACCACTCACTAACCTTGATTCAAATAAAGACACGATAGCTCACGCCAATGCAGAGCCAGAATCAGTGGAGCCTTCTCAAATAGAAGCGACAGAAACAACTGAAAGCGATGCTAAGAGTGGCGGTGAAAAAGGCATCGGAAGCTATTTTATTCGTCATAATAAACCGACTAAGACGGTGATTAAATCACTAGAGGGCGTGACAGATGCATTGAACGTCATGACGTTTGGGATATTTGCCACCGGTAACGGTTAAATCGTTAACCTAGAACGACAACCTAATAGATAGAATGAAACGTGAAGGCGAGCCAGATGGTTCGCCTTTTTTGGTCTTCTAAATCTGGCCACCATTCTTCCTAAGAATCGTGTTCACTTATCTGAGCGCTGAGTCAGGCGACGGTTAACGAAAATAGGAATTATTAGTTCTGGAAGGGACTCGCCGAATTTACCCTGTTTGACTTGTTATATGCATCAAGGGTTCTAATACTCATCCCAAAGTAAGCAATGAAATCTAATCTTACAAAGACAAGCCTTATATTCACTTATGAGCATAGTAAGATGTTTGCTGTTAAGTCGGTTTGGGTTTAGTTATCAATATTCTAGGGAAGAAAAATGAAGAATAAGAGTGTGTTTTTAAGTGCCGCATTGGTGATGTTGTCAGCTCATGCAAATGCATCAGACGCGAACCATGAGTCTGTATCAGATGGTGTTATCGCAGAACAAAGAGCAAAGCTTTCTGAAAATACCCAAGGACAAGGTTTTGGACCGCAAGCTCCACGAGATTTGGGTTCATTAGAAGGTAAAAATACTAGGCTGTTCTCGGATGCCCCTGATTCAACAGCGATGAACTTATGTAATATTCACTTCCATAAAAATGCTGAGCATAAAGGTGGAGAGTTTACTCAATACGCTGGTAACGGTGATGGTAAGGGATTCCAGAGTGGCTTTAAATACACAGGCAAGCTGAGTTCTGCTGAGCTGAAACCATTTGAGGGCAAGGTTTGTCCGAGCGAGCATGGTTCTTTGCATTCGGGTGACACCATTGAAGTTCACTATGTTTATTCAACGGCGCAAGTTGAACCGGGTGAAACACTGGGTGCTTGTTTTAACGATGCGATTACCAACCCGCAACTGCGTGTAGAAACCCAAGTTTACGTATTAGTGAATGACGACAAAGCACCCGACTTTGAAGCGCTCGCTAAACATTCAAAAGTGAACGGCTTACACCAAGCACCAAACATCCCACAAGATACGGGCTCAGCGATCCAATACGCAGGCTCTACAACGGGTCCTGGTTATAATGAGCAAGGTTCACCTTTCCAAGTAACATGGAGCGTTAGACCACAAGTCGCGAAAGTAAATATCGCGACAGTAGGTAGCTGGTGTGAAGGCAATGACTTTAACGAAGATCACGCCCACGGTGTGAGAAACTTGGTGGTTAACCCTGAGTTGTTATCACCCATTCGTAACGACTAAACGATTCTGGCGAACAAAATGATTAAGGCGAGCCAATAGGTTCGCCTTTTTTATGCCCTAACGAAAAGTACTTAGGTTTAGGTTTAATTAAGTCTGGTGGGTAAATTACGTGCGACACTTATTCAATACATGAGTTGTGTAAATCGTATTTAGTAAAAAACGTTCTTTACCAGAATCGAAGCTCCATGATACGTTCATGATCAATTATGTTGGGTTATAGAAAAGGACAGTCCAATGTCATTAGAAAGTGCGATTACATTCTTTATTGCCATGTTTGTATTTGGTATTACTCCGGGGCCTGGCGTCTTTGCCATTTTAGCTCGTGCTATGGTTCAAGGATGGCGAAAGTGCGTCACGCTTTCGTTAGGTATGATATGCAGTGATCTTATTTACCTTGCGCTTGCCTGTTTCGGTCTAGCAACGATTGCCGAGAATTGGTCGATTGCGTTTGAGGTGATTCGCTATGTTGGTGCAGCTTATTTGATTTACTTGGGCTACAAGATGTTTAAGAGCCTGCCTGAAGTGCAAGGCTCTGCGGAACTTGCGGCCAAACAGAGTCAGAAATCTGAACTCGCGAGTTTCGCGCAAGGCTTTTTGATTTCAGCATCGAACCCTAAAGTGATTCTGTTTTATATTTCGTTCTTGCCGACTTTTATTGATCTGACTGTTCTGCGCTCACAAGATATCGTATTAGTTTCTGCTTTAGCATCTGTTGCTCTGATGTCAGGCTTAATACTTATCGCTGTGAGCGCGGGCAGAATGGCAGGTTTGTTAAAAACGCCACGCGCACATAAAAGGTTAAACCAAAGTGCTGGTGGAATAATGATTGCTGCTGGCTCATATTTGGCGATCAATCGATAAATACGAATCTTTAAACAAAAAGGCGAACCGATGGGTTCGCCTTTTTAGTTGGATATAAATGCCATCGTTTAAACAGAGACTTGTTTGTTAGTCACAATGGTGCAATTATTTAACGAGTGATATTACTCAGATGCATGTCTTATGATGACTATCGAACAACAGCTTTCTCGGCTGGATCTAAACTTATTGGTGTCGTTAAGTGTTTTAATCAAAGAGAGGAACGTAACGCGAGCTGCCAATACCTTGTATCTGTCTCAGCCTGCGATGAGTCGTACCTTAAGTCGCTTGCGAGAGTTGTTTGATGACCCACTGTTCTATCGAGAGTCTAATGGCTTAGTGCCCACGCAAAAAGCGTTAGAACTGCAAGCACCTTTAGAAGAGTTGCTATTGGCGATGCGAAGCCTAGTAACGAAATCTGCGTTTGATCCTGCTGAGTGTGTTCAAACCTTTGTTGTTTCTGTACCGCCATTAATGAGTCGGATGCTTTCTGTGCCCCTTGCTGAACGGTTCATGCACGATGCTCCAAACGCCAGTCTTATCGAATATCCGATTGCAAAAACGCCTACTAGCCAGCTGTTATCACGAGATGTGGATTTTACGATTCACATCGAAGCCCCGAGCAATCCAATCGAATTTCCATACGTGAGTCTTGGGCAGATCTATCCAGTATTTTACGTTTCTGAACATCACCCTTTAGCCAAAGCTGAAAATGTCACACTTGAGCAGTGCCTTGAATCTCGCTTTGTCGATCTCACGCTCGATATTCGCTCGAATTACGGACTGCAACACCCTGTAGACTCTTTTTTAGCTAAGAATGGAATGCAAAGAGACATTGCTTTTAAAAGCGGACAGCTTCTTACGTTAGTGGAAGTGATGCAGAGTTCGAATACAATTTTGGTTGCGACCCACAAATTGACGGAACTAGAGGGAATAGGCGACAAGATAGTGCCGATATTCTCTCTAGATAATGTTCCCGAATTAATGTTCGAACTGTTTTTGATTGAGCATAAGAGAACCGTTACCAGCCCAGCACACCAATGGTTTAAGAACTTAGTCGTGTCCGTGATTGAAGACGTTGTTTGTGACAGTTGATTAAGGCTACGGACTTTAGAGCTGGCCTAAGCAATAACCAGCTAGAGCAATAACCGACCTCCAGTTTTCATATGGATCTGGTTTAGATACTTCAGCGCCTGTGATTCATAACATGACGTCTTCCTTTCCA
The DNA here is from genome assembly GCF_041467395.1 of Vibrio sp. 10N.247.310.98. Classification (NCBI taxonomy): domain Bacteria; kingdom Pseudomonadati; phylum Pseudomonadota; class Gammaproteobacteria; order Vibrionales; family Vibrionaceae; genus Vibrio; species Vibrio sp. 10N.247.310.98. The sequence goes on from NZ_JBFSUL010000009.1 coordinate 64,130, forward strand.
GCTTTATTATTTCTAATCATCAGTTGGTTTGCGCTCAGCCAATTTCAACGACAGCCCTAAACTGGATTAATTACCCTACCTGTCTATTGTTAAGCAGTGAGCCTGTTGAAGGTAATCGTTCATCTTAAGAATAAATCGATAGTGGTGACATAACTTTCATGCATATCTCTTATACGGCGATGTCATTTGTGAATTTATGCTGCCTTGATAACATTGTTCACAAGTTGAGCGGTTAACGAACTAACTGTTCGAACAAAAACAAATGGACTATGTATTGATTTAGCGTTATCGATTTATTAGAGGTCAACAATGAAAAAATTAGCATTAGTAGTTTTAGGTTTAAGCGCAGTTTCTCTTTCTTCTTACGCAGCTGAAGAAGTTTCAACTCTGACAGAGTTCTTCAATGCCGATGGTGAAGTGACTACCGTCGACAATTACGCGGTGTACGAAACGTCACGCCAATATTTGAAAAACCAAGAGCTTGTTGGCGTTAATAAATTCCTACACAAACGCGAACTCACGCCAACCGATAAACAGCCTGTGGTTCGAATGAACCGAGACACTTACTACTCAATGGCTGTGATTAACGTTTCGCAAGGCGCGACGATTACGCTACCTGAGATTCCTGAAGGCAAATACATGTCGATGGAAGTGATTACAGAAGACCACCGCATTCAGCCAATGCAATACGGTTCTGGTACGTTTGATCTTTCTACTCATAGTGGAGACCACGTGTATGTCATCGTTCGTACTGATGCGACGTTCACCAAAGATGAAGTTCATAAAATCCAAGATCAGATGAGTATTGATGCAAAAGCAGACGGCGAATTCATGGCAATGCAAGTGGATGAGAAATCATTCGATGAGGTAGAGAAAAACCTTAAGATGGAAATGCCGAAACTACTGAAACGCGATGGTGCTCAGGCGACGTTTGGTATGTTTACCAGCCCTGAAGATGCTTCAAAAGAGATGTTTACCAAAGAGAAGTACGCAGTGGGTGCGGCTATCGGTTGGGGTGGCGCGCAGTTAGATGACAATATTTACGAAGTCTCTGGTAACTTCCCAGCAGACACTTGTCATCAGGCAACCTTTGATGATCCTAAGAACCAAGCGTTTTGGTCGGTAACGGTCTACAACAAGCAAGGTTTCATGTTTGGTGAAGTGGCGAACGTAAGCTCAAACACGGCTGAGAAAAATGCAGACGGCACTTACACCGTAAGCTTTGGTTGTGGTGATGATGCAGTAAACAACATCAAAACAGAAAACGATTCTGGTGTGTTTAACTTAGCTTTCCGTCATTACATTCCAAGCCAAAAAGTACGTGATGGATTCCGAGTGCTTCCTTACGTGAAAGCAGTGAACTAATGTTGCGATAGTCGTACAACGATTATAGATGCGCGTTATTACCAAATGGCAATAACGCGCTTTTTATGGGTTCTATTTCATTTCTTGCTTTCTTAAGTGTAGAAACACAAAGGGCGACTCAAAAATGGTCTAACTTTGATTATACGCAGCGAGCCTCAGTTCAAATAAATCAATTAAACCTTCTTCCATCGATACTTTCAGTTGCACCACGCATTTGATCGAATTTAAACCCGCTGACACCTTATGTGATAACGCTTCCAGTTATCTTTTCAGCCTCTAAAGGGAACAAATACCACAACCAGCGTTATAAAAAGCGATAGCCGTGGAGTGTTATGAGTCCTATTTGAGGTGTATAGTTATAGGTAATTCATTGGGTTATTGAATATTTAAGTTATCAAAAGATGCGGATGTCATGAAGAAAAACGGATTTACTTTAATGGAATTAATCATCGTGATCGTGATACTCGGAGTATTAGCGGTAACGGCTGCTCCAAGATTCCTTGGTATTCAGGAATCTGCGAGAGAAGCGGTACTTGAAGGTGTTGCGGGTGCGATGGAAGGCGTGATCACGCAAGTGACTTCTAAAGCTATTATCGCAGGGCTTGATCCTAGTGCGGAAAATCCAGATGACCAAGGTGACTATGTTATCGATTTCGGTATCGGTCGCGTTGAAGTAGATTGGGGGACGCTTTGCCCTGAAAGTGAAGGGGACAAAGGTGACGAACTTGATATGATTGATTTTCTGACACTATCTGAAGATGATAATTTAACATCGGCTGTTGGAAACCGACACACTGTCGTTGGGTACACTCATTCATTTAGTGAAGCAGACCTTGATAGCAACAATCTAATTGACGATGCTTTGCCTGCTGGGTGTTATGTTATCTATGATTCTTTTGGTGGGCGAGTTACCGGAAATGAATGTCCTGCTGGTGGTTGCGAATGTACCGTTCGTGTAGTGAACGATGAATGTTAACCAGAGCAGCTAAACGATTCTATTTAGATTAAAGCTTATTCTAATTCAATAAAAAAGCGCGTTATTACCAAATGGCAATAACGCGCTTTTTTGTATTGGCTTATTGGTCTATCTTAGCTTTCTATTGCAACATCTGCTGGTGGCAAGTCACGCTTCTTAATTACGTATCGCAAGCGAAGCAACATCAATGCAGCTGATACGCTTAATCCCGTCAGAATACCAATCCAAAAGCCTTCTTCACCCATTGCAGGCACAATGTGGTCTGTTAGGCCCAATACCATGCCCAGTGGTAATGCTAAGCCCCAGTATGAAGCGATAGCTAAGATCATTGGTATCTTAGTATCTTTATAGCCACGCAGTGCGCCGTTAGCAGACGTTTGCAATGCATCACTGAATTGGTACATAGCAGTAAAGGTCAACAATACCGCTGCCGTTGCGCTTATCGCAGGGTCAGTGGTGTAAAGCCTAATGATCCACTCTGGGAATAGCAGGAACATCGCAACCGAAAGCAATGAAATCAATGCTGCAACCAAGATACCGACTTTGCTACGTTCAATCGCGCCTAGTTCGTCCTTTTCGCCAAGAGCGTGTCCAACACGAATCGTAATACCAAATGAAATACTCATAGGAATCACGTAAGTTAGGCTGGAAATGTTAAGTGCAATTTGAGCTGCTGCTACGTTCTCAGCACCAATACGACCAATCATCAGTGCGATTACCGCAAAGATGCTGCCACACACTGCAATGTTCATCCCGATAGGTAAACCTAATCTTAGAAGGTGAAGCATCTCTTTTGCTTTTGGCTTCGCATCTGAAAAGTTGATGATGGTCTTGTAATGGTGATGACCTTTAATGTAGGAATACAGCATTCCCGACATTAACCAGTACACCAAGCTTGTCGCCCAACCACAACCTACAGCGCCCATTTCAGGGAAGCCGAACTTACCGTAGATAAGCACGTAGTTGACCGGAATATTTACCAATAAACCAACCACAGAAATGATCATTGGCACTTTGGTGTTGTTCATACCTTCACAGAAACCATTCAAGGTGTAGAAAAGGGCAATACCCGGTACACCAAAGGCGAGGGCAAAGGCATAGTCACTGCCGATAGGGATGATTTCAGCGGCAACACCAATCCATTCTAGGATCGGTTTCGCACTCACCAAGTAAGCGATAAGCAGCACGCTAGCAATTAATGCGAGCCAAACCATCTGGAAGAATTCAACAGAGATACTTTGAAAGTCACGTGCGCCACGGTGGTAAGCGACAACAGGTGTTAACGCCATAATCACGCCACGCAGTAGCAGCAACACAGGGATCCAAAGGCTAGTGCCGAGAGCAATAGCGGCGAGATCGGCAGGGCTTACTTGGCCAGCCATTGTCGTATCGACAAATCCCATCGCTTGGGTAGCTATTTGAGTCAAAATGATTGGAACCGAAAGATGCATAAGCGCACCCGATTCACGAGTAAAAGGACGAAGTTTCGTTAGCATGGAAGTTCACAACACCAATATAAATACACGAATGATGGCAGGATGGCCGGTGTGCATTTTAGGATGTGCCCCGTTGGGCGGGCGACAATATAAACACCTTACCGTATAGGGTCAAGCATTGGATTTATAGAGTTTAACTAACTCTGAGATAGGGATAGGTTATTATGGTTAAAACACTAGTTTAATGTGTGTAACTTAATGATTTTGTGGGAATCATACTAGACGGATAAATTCTATATTTGCCAGGCTAATCACTAAGGTTATGATATAAGTGATTGTTATGGAAAGATAAAGGCTAGTACAATTAGTGGCATAAGCAAGTGAGCAGAACAACTCTGTCGATTAGTACAGAGTTTGTTGGTTTCATAACAGTTATGTTGAGTATTCAATATCACAATAAGGAAAAAATAATGGTTAATAGTATTAACTTTCAGAGCTTTATAGATTCTGAGTCACTGTACTTTTCAAAATACGGAAAAGGTGGTGTTCTAATATGTGCAGATAATGAGCAAACCTACAGCTTGGCCAAAGATTTCAATTCTAAACAGGACTTAGATTCTTTTCTTGGCGATAGCGTTAAGAAAGTTATTAGTATTCAAGTTAACGACGAAAATATTACTGTAGTTCTCGAGTTATCAGCTCCTTACGTAGTGAAACGAATAATGCCGAAAAATGAAGTCACAGTCGAAGTTTACGAAGTGCACCTGTAGGCATATTAATAAGCTATTCTAGTGATTCGCAACGCATGGCATTTTTATTATGCGTCGACTTTTGTGATTTAAGTTGGTGTACGGAAGCATCGATATTGCGTTGCTCACTAAAGCTTTCGGATAGAATATACATTGGAGGTTATATGCAAAATGGTAAGCTGATTTGGCATGTTGCATGCGATGAATCGGGTGTTGATGGTCAAAAGTATTATGGATTCGGGTCACTCTCTGGATGAAATATCAGCGGCGTGGAGATTTTGTTCGAATAATTCGAGAGTTAAGAGAAAAGCATAATTACCAAAATGAAATAAAGTGGCAAAAGGCACACAAGAAGCATTATGCAGGTTTCTATGAAGAGTTAGTCGAAATGTTTTTCAAGCATCAGTGGTTGGCCTTTCATTGCATTGTTATCCGAAAAGGAATGGTAGATAAAAAATATCATGATGGTGATTACGACTTAGCGATGCGAAAACACTTTACGAAACTAATTCAAACTAAGATCAGCGCTATACATAAAGCTCACCCTAAGCGCCAATGTGAGTTTCGCATTGAGGTCGATCCCTTACCTTCACGATACAAAAAAGCGGATGAAGCTTTTCATAAAATCGCCAATAGTATGCTTAAAAAGCAATTTGGTGGTGAGGTACCTATTCGCTCTGTCGTCACCAAAGATTCGAAAGACTCAGAACAAATCCAAATAGCAGACTTCTTATTGGGAGCCGTTATGAGTGCGTTCCAAGGAAAAGCGAGTTCACCAGCAAAGCTAAAAGTTGCCGAGAATATCGCTAGTTACCTAGGCTGGGAGTCTTTATTACACGATACAAAGCCAACTGAGCGAAAGTTTAATATTTGGTATTTTTACGATCCGACTAAAGGACCTCGTGAAATTGAAACTCAAGAGGTAAAACTCAAATACCAATTGCCAAAACGGACATGACAAACGGCTTTAGCACCAATATCAACTTGGCGCTATCCATTACACCTTTAAACCTAGCGCCGTATAAGCTTCTCACTGCCACAAAGCCAGCAGAAACACAAAAAGACCAATCCCAAGCGTGACTTTTAGAAGTAAGCCGAGAGGGGCACCACCTTTTGGTGCTTTGTTACAACATCCCATAATTGATTCCTAATTCAGTGTTGGTTTAGATCAACCTTAAACCTTTCCCTTACGGTAAGGTCAATGCTTAATTAGCCATATAATCTGGAATCAAAAAACAAAAAAGCGAACCAAGTGGTTCGCTTTTGTTTATCTAAAATCTACAAAAATTAGTCTTCGTAGTTGTCGATGCTTGGGCAAGAACAGATTAGATTACGGTCGCCGTATACGTTGTCTACACGGTTAACAGTAGGCCAGTACTTAGAGTTCTTCGTTGCTTTAGATGGGAAACAACCAAGTTCACGAGAGTAAGGGCGATCCCATTCTGCGCCAGCTAGGTCAACTTGTGTGTGTGGTGCGTTCACTAGAGGGTTGTTGTCTAGTGGCCATTCACCCGCTTTCACAGCTGCCATTTCGTGACGGATTGCGATCATCGCTTCACAGAAACGGTCTAGCTCTTCTAAATCTTCTGATTCAGTTGGCTCTACCATTAGCGTGCCAGCTACTGGGAAAGACATCGTAGGCGCGTGGAAACCGAAGTCCATTAGACGCTTAGCAATATCTTCTTCGCTGATGCCTGTTTCTTCTTTTAGTGGACGAATATCGATAATACATTCGTGCGCTACGCGGCCATTAGTACCACGGTAAAGAACAGGGTAGTGAGGACGCAGTTTTTCCATCACGTAGTTCGCGTTCAGAATCGCAACTTTAGTCGCATCTGTTAGGCCAGGTTCGCCCATCATTGCGATGTAAGCCCAAGAGATAGGTAGAATTGAAGCACTACCTAGATCTGCCGCTGATACCGCGTAGTCAGAACCTTGTACACCATTTTCGATGTGGCCTGGTAGGAAAGGTGCTAGGTGAGATTTAACACCGATAGGACCCATACCTGGACCGCCACCACCGTGTGGGATACAGAATGTTTTGTGTAGGTTCAAGTGAGATACGTCTGAACCGATGAAGCCAGGTGAAGTTAGACCTACTTGAGCGTTCATGTTCGCGCCGTCTAGATAAACCTGACCGCCCGCTGCGTGTACTTGTTCACACACTTCTTTCACTTGCTCTTCGTATACGCCGTGCGTAGAAGGGTAAGTGATCATGATGCTTGATAGGTTTTCTTTGTGCTTCTCGATTTTCGCTGCTAGGTCTGTCATGTCGATGTTGCCATCTTCATCACACTTAACAACCACTACCTTCATAGAAACCATTGATGCTGTTGCAGGGTTAGTACCGTGCGCCGAGCTTGGAATCAGACAAACGTTACGGTGACCTTCACCGCGGCTTGCGTGGTAGCGTTGAATCGCGATTAGACCTGCGTATTCGCCAGATGCTCCAGAGTTAGGCTGTAGTGAGAAATCGTCGTAACCGGTGATTTCACATAGCTTCTCTTTAAGATCTTTTGCTAGTGCTGTGTAACCCGCCGCTTGCTCTAGAGGTGCGAATGGGTGAATTGAACCAAACTCAGGCCATGTTACTGGAATCATCTCAGCAGCAGCGTTCAGCTTCATCGTACAGCTGCCCAGTGGGATCATGCCGTGCGTTAGTGAGAAGTCTTTGTTCTCAAGCTGTTTTAGGTAACGCATCATTTGCGTTTCGCTGTGGTGCGTGTTGAACACTGGGTGAGTTAGGAACTCTGATTCACGACGACAGTTTTCTGGAATTGCCGCAAACTCATTTGATGCAATGTCAGAAGATAGCGCTTGAACGTCTTCTTTTACGTCGAAGATAGCGAATAGGGCATTCACGTCGTCGACTGTGGTTGTTTCATCTAAGCTGATACCGATCTTACCTTTAAGAAGGCGCAAGTTGATGTCTGCTGCTTGTGCTTTCGCGTACAGTGCATCTGTCTTCTCTTCAGAGTTGATTGTGATGGTATCGAAGAAGCTGTTGTTTGTTAGCTCGTAACCCTCTTTAGTCAGGCCAGCCGCTAGGATAGCTGCCATGTGGTGTGTACGACGAGCGATAGTACGTAGGCCTTCTGCACCGTGGTAAACCGCGTAGAAAGACGCCATGTTTGCTAGAAGTGCTTGAGCTGTACAGATGTTCGATGTCGCTTTCTCGCGGCGGATGTGTTGCTCACGAGTTTGCATTGCCATACGTAGCGCTTGGTTACCGTGAGTATCGATAGAAACACCGATTACACGACCTGGCATTGTACGCTTATGCTTTTCACGAGTACCCATGAATGCAGCGTGTGGACCGCCGTACCCCATAGGAACGCCGAAACGTTGTGCTGAACCGATTACTACGTCTGCGCCCATTTCGCCAGCAGGCTTAAGTAGAGCAGATGCGAGTAGGTCAGTAGCAACGGTTACTAGAGTTTTGTTTGCTTGAGCTTTCGCAATGATGTCTGTTAGGTCACGAACTTCGCCCGTTGTACCAGGGTATTGAACTAATGCACCAAATACGTCTTGCTCTGGAAGTGTTTCAAGAGCGCCAACCATTACTTCAAAACCGATGTACTCAGCACGAGTTTTAACAACTTCTAGTGTTTGAGGGTGAACATCGTCAGCAACGAAGAATACTTTGCTCTTGCTTTTACCAGCACGCTTACACAGTGTCATTGCTTCGCCAGCCGCTGTCGCTTCGTCAAGAAGAGACGCGTTCGCGATTTCCATACCTGTAAGGTCCATTACCATTTGTTGGTAATTTAGTAGAGCTTCAAGACGACCTTGAGAGATCTCTGGTTGGTATGGTGTGTAAGCTGTGTACCAGCCTGGGTTCTCTAAAACGTTACGTAGAATAACGTTTGGAGTGAATGTGTTGTAGTAGCCTTGGCCAATGAAAGTACGTTTCACTTGGTTTAGGTTAGCGATCTCTTTAAGAGAGGCCAGCATGTCCATTTCGCTTAGTGGCGCAGCAAGTGTCATTGGTTTTTCAAGACGGATTTGTGCAGGAACCGTTTCGTCGATCAGTGCGTCTAGGCTAGTCGCGTTGATCGCTTCAAGCATTTTTTGCTGGTCTGCTTTATTTGGGCCGTTATGACGAGCAACAAACTCGTTTTGAGTACCCAGGTCTTTCAGTAATTGGCTTTGAAGTAATTCAGTCATGATATGTTCTACTTTCTCTCTGGAGCCGTGAGCTAGCCCCTAAAATTAAGCTGCTCAAAAGAGCAGCTTTATCGTAATGAGGTTACCTATTAGTCTTCTTCGATAGAGCTTAGGTATTCTTCCGCATCTTTAAGGTTGTCTAGTTCAGACGCATCAGACATCTTCACTTTAACAATCCAGCCACCTTCATAAGGTTCTTCGTTGATTAGCTCTGGGCTATCATCTAATTCTTCGTTGATTTCTACGATTTCGCCAGAGATTGGTGCGTAGATATCAGAAGCAGCTTTCACTGACTCAACTAGAGAGAAGCTTTCGCCAGCTTCGATTTCGTCGTCAGTGTCAGGCAGGTCAACAAACACAACGTCACCTAGCATCTCTTGAGCGTGCTCAGAAATACCGATAGTTACAGTACCGTCACCGTTGTCTTTTACCCACTCGTGGCTGTCTGCAAACTTTAGTGTATTGTCCATTGCTTATTCTCCAAAAATTTATGAGGTTTTAATTTAAATCTTAAAAACGGTCTAACGGTAAAGAGGGAAGCGCTTGCAAAGCTCTTTAACTTGCTTGCGAACACGTTGCTCAACTTCAGCGTTGCCTTCAGGGCTTTCAACTAAGCCATCAAGTACATCGCCGATCCATTCACCGATAAGTTTGAATTCTTCAGTGCCAAAACCACGACTGGTTCCAGCTGGCGTACCTAAACGAATGCCAGAGGTAATCATAGGCTTCTCTGAATCGAATGGTATACCATTTTTGTTACATGTGATCCCTGCACGCTCTAATGCCTCTTCAGTTACGTTACCTTTCAAGCCCTTAGGACGAAGGTCAACCAGCATTAGGTGCGTGTCTGTTCCGCCAGTCACAATGTCACAACCGCGAGTTTGCAACACTTCAGCAAGAACTTTTGCGTTGTCGATCACTGAATCAATATAAGTATTAAATTCTGGGCCAAGTGCTTCGCCAAACGCCACTGCTTTAGCCGCGATAACGTGCATGAGTGGGCCGCCTTGTAGGCCAGGGAACACTGCAGAGTTGATCTTTTTGTTGATGTCTTCGTGGTTCGTCAGAATCATACCGCCGCGTGGGCCACGAAGTGTTTTGTGCGTTGTTGTTGTAACAACGTGTGCGTGTGGTAGTGGGCTAGGGTGAGCACCTGTCGCGATAAGACCCGCGATGTGTGCCATATCTACCATAAGGATAGCGCCAACTTCGTCAGCGATTTCGCGGAATTTAGCGAAGTCGATAACGCGTGGGATAGCACTACCACCTGCAATAATCATTTTAGGTTCGCATTCGATAGCGAGAGCGCGTACCGCTTCGTAATCGATTTCAAGAGTGTCGCGGTCTACGCCGTATTGAACTGCGTTGAACCATTTGCCTGAAAGCGCAGGGCGTGCACCGTGCGTAAGGTGACCACCAGCGTCAAGAGACATACCTAGGATAGTGTCGCCAGGTTGAAGTAGGGCAAGTTTAACTGCGCCGTTCGCTTGAGCACCTGAGTGAGGTTGTACGTTCGCGTATTCACACTTGAATAGCTGTTTAGCACGTTCAATCGCAATAGCTTCTACTGTATCTACGTGCTCACAACCACCGTAGTAACGACGACCTGGGTAGCCTTCTGCGTATTTGTTGGTAAGGCAAGTGCCTTGAGCTTGCATTACTGCTTTAGAAACGATGTTCTCAGAAGCAATAAGTTCGATTTGTTCGTTTTGACGAGTGTTCTCTGCTTGGATTCCAGCAAATACTGCGTCGTCAGTCGCAGATAGGTTCGTAGAGAAAAAACTGTCTAAGCTATGGTTTTGATAAGCGTTCATTGTCGAGACCTTTCATTAAGCTAATGGTGATTGTTTTTATAGTCCATTAGGTCTTACGTTGATTTCTGCATCGGTATCGTTTGCGTTATATAGGTGTATAAATAGTGCGTTGCTTCTTATTTATACGACCATAGCGTCAAAGCGATCGTTGTAGGGTCAATGCAGCACGAATTGGTTCCCAAAAATTTCGGGTAAAAAACAGCTATTACAAATGTTAAATCTATCACTTGCTGCAAGCTGAAGTAGCATCTCTTCATCTAACAAGTCGATAACATAGCTCCGATAAAATCAATTTTCAACAAAAATTTCCAATAGGAAACAGATTTTCTCGTTTTGCTACAGGGAGCACGCTTTATTTCCCTGTGTGCTCTTTAATCAACAAAGCGCTTCATGCAACAATGAAATCAATAGACAGGAAGTAAGAAATGAATGAGGGACCTATGTCAGAAGACATTTATGATGAGTACCCATCTTTAACGTTGGCGAAAGAGACGTTAGATCAGAATATCGAACCACTTAGGCTCGGCCAGCGTATTAAAGATATCCGCAGCAAGCTGGGCATTACGTTAGAAGAGGCGAGCCAACGTACTGGTTTGGCGCGCTCTACGCTGAGTAAAATCGAGAACGAACAAATCTCACCGACGTTCCAAGCGATGCAGAAATTGGCTATGGGTTTGCAAATTGATATGCCGCAACTCTTTGAGCCACCAAGAAAAAAGGTTGCCACAGGACGTCGTGACTTAACTAAAGCAGGTCAGGGTAAACCTCACCCAACTCCGACTTACGAGCATGAACTGCTCGCGACAGAACTTTCGAATAAGAAGATGATGCCGTTCAAGAGCCGAGTGAGAGCACGCACCTTTGAAGAGTATAACGATTGGGTTCGCCACGATGGTGAGGAGTTCTTGATGGTGATCTCTGGTGATGTGATGTTCTACTCAGAATTCTATGAGCCGGTACCCATGAGCGAAGGTGACAGCATGTATTACGACGCCAACATGGGGCATATGTTGATTTCTACTAGTACAGAAGATGCACTGATTTTGTGGGTGACTGCAAAATAAGTTAACAAAGTTAGAATTTCTTATAGTGAATGCAAACGTTTGCTTTTGTTTCTAACGTTTGCCAAAAGACGCGATGTTGGTGTGAAAAGCATCAATATCGCGTTTTTGTATGCGACTGAAAGTTGTTTTTAAATTGTTAAATATCACATTTTGAGCTGTTTTAATCTTGTTAAGGGTGTAAAACTGACTCAGGCTTGTTTACTATAGTGAACACGGTTTACTCATGTTGATTGAAGTTTACTGAAGTGAATTCTTAGAAAGTGAGTCGTATAGCTTTTATACAGAAGCCTCTTTTTATATCGCTAGTAATAAAAGCCTATATAGAAGACATCACTTTTTACTATCTACTGTTTCTAACGTTAACCCATATCGTTAGAGGCGACTCTAAATAGAGATATAAGCGGCAGATTCGATTTGGAAAGCCTGCAACGCTTCATGGAGAATAAAATGACTCAAGAACACGCTAATCAAGACCTACTAAAAACACCTCTGCATGCACTTCACGTTGAAGTCGGCGCAAAAATGGTTCCTTTTGCTGGCTACGACATGCCAGTTCAGTATCCACTAGGTGTAAAGAAAGAGCACTTACACACTCGTGACGCTGCTGGTCTTTTTGATGTTTCTCACATGGGGCAACTGCGTCTACACGGTGAAAATGCAGCCGCTGTTTTAGAATCTCTGGTTCCAGTAGATATTATCGACCTGCCTTCTGGTAAGCAGCGCTACGCCTTCTTTACTAATGAACGGGGCGGCATCATGGATGATCTTATGGTTGCTAACCTTGGCGATCACCTATTTGTTGTTGTGAACGCGGCGTGTAAAACACAAGATATCGACCACCTAACGGCTCACCTTCCTGCAGACGTAAAAATGGAAGTGATTGATGACCGCGCTCTATTAGCACTTCAAGGTCCGAAAGCGTCTGAAGTTCTGGCTCGTTTCCAACCAAGCGTTGCAGACATGCTGTTCATGGATGTTCAAAAAGTCGATATCGACGGCGTAGAGTGCATCGTAAGCCGCAGTGGTTATACCGGTGAAGATGGCTACGAAATCTCAGTACCGAACGATCACGCTGAAGCACTTGCTCGTAAACTAACATCAGAAGCAGAAGTAGAGTGGATTGGCCTTGGTGCTCGTGACTCACTTCGTCTTGAATGTGGTCTATGTCTGTACGGTCACGATCTAGATACAACAACAACGCCGGTAGAAGCTAGCCTTTTATGGGGTATCCAAAAAGTGCGTCGTACTGACGGTGAACGTGCAGGCGGTTTCCCTGGCGCTGATATCATCCTTGAGCAAATCGCGACTAAAGACGTTCAACGCAAGCGTGTTGGTCTTGTTGGTCAGACTAAAGCACCAGTACGTGAAGGCGCTGAGCTGTTCGATGCTGAAGACAACAAGATTGGCGTTGTAACAAGTGGTACTGCGGGTCCTAACGCGGGCAAGCCTGTTTCTATGGCTTACGTTCGTACTGACCTAGCGGTTATTGGCACTAAAGTATTCGCTGAAGTTCGTGGCAAGAAGCTACCAATGACAGTAGAAAAAATGCCATTCGTACCTCAGCGTTACTATCGTGGCTAATCTCTTTTAAGAGAAACCACTAAGCTAAATGAAAGCCTATTGTTTGCTTCTCTTTATTGGGAAGCCTAACGGTAGGCTTTTTTGATTTTGGTAGCGTATGTCTTTGGTAACGTATTGCTTTTAACGTTACCCACTAACAACGGTTACTTAAAATTCGTTTATAAAATGAGATATGTGGCGATATCGTTACAAATACTTACTATAATCACGATTGTGACGTGTTATGGTGACGATTCATCATTTTTGTAAATAAGTAGTAGGGGTTACAAGGAGTTAACTATGAACGTAAACCATACAATGAGTCCGGTTCGTAAAGCCGTTTTAGGGCTTTTAGCGCCAATGATTTACACATCAAGTGTTATGGCGACAGAAAACTCGGTCGAAGTTTCTCCTGACGCGACTGTGACACCTTATATTGTTAATGGCAGCGATGCATCAGTTAGCGATTTCCCTTCAATGGCCAGCTTGTTCATCGATCGTATTGATTATGACGGTGTTTACTCAACAGGCCCTTACTGTGGTGCAACAATTTTAGATCCAACGCATATTCTAACCGCAGCGCATTGTATATACGGTAATGAAGAAGGGCAGTTGTTTACTGTTGTCGTCCCTCAAATTGAAGATACTTCTCAGTTTCCCAACGGTAACATCCAAAAAGCTCGTGTATCTGAGGTTTACTATCGCAGCGATTATTCAAATGCGTTGAGCGACCTATTACGCAATGACGTTGCAATACTTAAGTTAGAAAGCGCACTGAATATCGACTCAATCAATGATGTTGTAAAGCGTCCTAGTTCGGATGGTTATCGCAGTTCTTCTGAGGCGTTTACCGCTGTGGGCCATGGTGATACACGCACTGGTTTCGACGGAACCACTTTGCTACAAAAAGCAAACCTCAATTATGTAGACAATGCGACTTGTAAAACGGTATTTGCTGCTGGCAATGAGTTAACAGAGAATCAAATTTGTTTCGTTGGAGATGTGGCTACTTCTGGCTTGTACGGTGGCACTTGTCAAGGTGACTCTGGAGGTCCTGTCTACTGGAAGGATGGTTCGGTTTACAGACAAGTAGGGATTACCAGCTTTGGTCCTGAAACGTGTGGTGGCAGCTCAAGAGTAACTTCGGTATTCACTGAAATCTATGACTACAGAGATTGGATTACAGATGTAACTGGTGGTGTGATAGATAGTTCTGAAACCGTTCAAATTTCAGCAACAGAAGCTAAGCGAACGGCTTATGTGAATGCACGGACTTCATCTGGTTCAGGCGGCAGTGGAGGCAGTTTGTCGTTTGGCGTGCTAGGCGCGTTGATGTTACTCGGTAGGTTTAGAAGAGCGATGTCTTGTTAGATACCCACGTCTTCATGTTAGCTAAACAAACGGCCAGTCATTCAACTATGACTGGCCGTTTTTGTTTTGTTTGTTTAAGCCGTTCAGAGGATTAGGCACAGAATTCAGTAGACGCTTTTCTACTATACCTTTCGACAATCACATCCATCTCTTTTACTGCGTCGTTGATGCTTTGAATACCGCCTTGAGCCACACCTTTTTCATTTTCGTTCAATGCAGAAAAAGCTTGCTTTAATTCCTTACCTTCCAACATGTTCCCGTGCAGCAACACCTCTTTGTACGTGAGTAGCTTATGTTGTATTGCAATAATTTCTGGGCGGGGATTGTCTGATTCTAATGCGTGACTAATGCAAGGAAATGCCAATGTATAGCGATTCGCAATTTCCAATATGACGTCTTTCTTATTCGCAATTTGCAATTTTTCTAATTTCCCAACACTTGAATACTCAAGTTACCTAGCCTGTACGTTCACAACTGATATCAGTGTGAAGGTTTATGAAACGTAACGGTTTTATCAAGCGAATAATATGCCTTTGATGGCTTATGTAAACCATCACAAGTCAATATGGTCTGCTTCTTGCTGAATTTAGGACATAACTGTCTTTTGAGGATGAGCTTATGTCACAAGAACCCATAATATTGGCGCTGATTGAGCGTAGGAAACAAGCCAACTTGTCTCAAGAAAAGTTAGCCTCGAGTGCAGGAATGAGCTTAAAAACCTATCAAAGGATTGAACGCGGAGAGGCGGACATCAAGATGTCTCAGTATCGTTCAATCACTAGAACCTTAAAAGTGACGGATTTGGATGTGGTGCTTGATATTGTTGGCGCATCACAAGTAACAGCGGAAGATGTAGCTGCGGTCAGTCGTCTGCTGACCAGCGAAGAGCGCCTGTTGTTGATCAAGCTGATTTTGTCGGTCAAAAAGAAGCAGTAGTCTTTCTTTCAAATAAACAGCGTAATAGATCGATTCGTTAGTCAAATTGACAGATACTTCTAGGGTAATGTGTTCTCTGAGGGCATGAAGCCATCAGCTCACTCTTCCACGCAGCTGTTTGGTGGTGCTTCTTTGTTTTTTGCTTTCTAAACGTCTTTTCTGAGAGCCACGCGTCGGCTTAGTTGCTCGTCTTACTTTTTGAACCTTTGTCGCTTCCAAGATCAATTCTTTCAAGCGCACTAAAGCATCATCTCGGTTTTGTTCCTGAGTTCTATACTGTTGCGCTTTAATGATAATCACACCGTCTTTGGTGATGCGGCTATCTTTGTGTGCGAGGAGCTTTTCTTTATAGAAGTCAGGTAGGGTAGAGTGCTTGATATCAAAACGTAAATGTATCGCGCTCGATACTTTATTGACGTTCTGACCGCCGGCTCCTTGTGCTCTGATCGCTGTTAACTGGAGTTCCCAGTCTTGAATCGAAACAGAGTTAGATATTTGTAACATAAACATCCATTTTGAACGGTAATATGGCGCCATGATACTGAATATTGGTTATGGTATCAGTAACTTTATTTAAGAGTGGTAGTAGTGATGAAAATAGATTTAACGGCATATGAAGGATTAATCTTTGATATGGACGGTACGTTGATCGATACAATGCCTGCACATGTAAAGGCGTGGGAGCGAACGGCTGAAGAGTTTGGCTTTCATTTTGAAGCGTCTTGGCTGCATAGCTTAGGTGGCATGCCGAGTTATAAGATAGCCGGTGAGGTGAACAGCAAATACGGTTTATCGCTCGACCCACAAGCGGTTTCTACGTTTAAAATGGCGTCGTTTGCGGCTATCGAAGACAAAGGAGACGTTATCCCTTGTACTCACTCTCTGTTGTTAGAGCATCTGGGTAACAAGAAGATTGCAGTCGGAACGGGCAGTCAACGTAAAAGTGCCGAACAGTTACTGGATAAGACAGAGATCTTGAGTAAGCTCGATATTCTCGTGACAGCAACAGACGTTAAGAATCACAAACCAAATCCGGATACTTTCTTAGATGCGTGTTTTGGTATGGGTTTGCAGCCAAAGCAGTGTGTTGTGTTTGAAGATACGAACCTAGGTAAGCAGGCTGCTCATGCTGCGAACATGGATTGTATTCTAGTGGTAGAGGGGAACAAACTAGAGTTCTATCCTGCACCAAGCTGATTGCAAGGATTGGGTTGTTAAACCGCCAAACTAATAGCCTAGCGGAACAATACTGATTTTCTGTTAGGCGATTTCGCTCATTTCGCTGTCTAGGAACAGGCACACACTGTTTCGACCTGCTGCTTTGGCTTCATAAAGTGCTAAATCGGCGCACTTGTAGTTAAGAGCAGGGTCGTTGGTCAGGTTGGTAATTCCACCACTGACCGTCACCACGTTATCGAGCTCAATACTGACTGCGATTCTCAATCTGTTAAGTACATACTCAGCTTCTTCTGTTGTGGTATGAGGCAGAATAACGCCAAACTCTTCGCCACCAATACGAGCCACAAAATCAGTTTCTCGGCACTCTCGTTGTAATACTTGAGCAACGGTTTGAATGACGCGATCTCCATAATCGTGACCAAATCTGTCGTTGATGCGTTTGAAGTGGTCTATGTCCAAAATCGCTAAACAAGACTGTTCGCGAGTAGGGTAACGATTAACACGAGAGCACTCATCTCGCAGCTCAAGATCGAATTTACGGCGGTTCCAACACCCAGCTAAGGCATCTTTTTCACTCAGGTTTCTCAGTTTGTTTTCTAGCTCTTTGTGTTTACTTATATCCACAAATGAAGCGACATAAAACTGAATCACGTCTTTCGAGTCTTTAATGGTTTGGATTCGCAATATTTCCGTGATCAAAGACCCGTCTTTACGACGATTAACCACTTCGCCTTCCCACATGCCTTTCTCTTTGATGATGCTCCACATCTTGATGTAGAACTCTTCGTTGTAGCGACCAGAGGCAAACATGGACGGTTGGCGGCCTTTTACGTCTTCTAACTCGTAGCCACTCACACGGGTGAACTCTTGGTTTACTTTGATGATTCGGTTGTTTCTGTCGGTAATCACCAAGGCAGACATGCCATTCATTGCGGCCTTAGCAAGTTGGCTCTCGATACTGTTCTTCTTGTGGTTGCTGTTCCACAATACGAAGCCAGCGGAGATCATCGAAATCAAGAAAGACAAGGTGATGATCTGAACGACGATCGCTTGTTTTTCTTGTCGGTATTGACTGCTGAACTGCTGATTTTCAATGTGAAGAACCATGTAAATAGGGCCTTCAAACTGTTTGATTTTAGGGCTGATGTCGGAATGAAAATACCAGTTCTCACCATCGAAATAGCTCGAAGATGTCTTGTCTTGAATCGCAGTCCAAAGCTCAGGGTATAACTTTGCGTAAGTCTGCTCTGAACGTGATTCAATTACATGTCCGAAAGATTCCGTAGGATCCGGCCCCATGATTATGTGTCCGGTTTTGTTGAGAATAATAGGAACAGCAGAAGATGCACCAATTTGATAGTGAAGGCGCTTATAAATCTCAAGCATGTTCAGGTTTGCGATGAAGTAACCAATAATGCGGTTGTTTTCAGCGACTGGCGTCATAATGCGTAGCGCTGGAATCAAAGGGCGAACGATCTCTCCGTTTTCGACTTCAAGATCAATACCGCGAGAGCTAATCTCACCAATCTTTAATTGCTGTAGTACCTCATAGTAATCACGCGAAGACTTGTTCTGCAGTTCACTATCTGGAACCACGATTGCTTGATTGTCTTTATAATTAACGCGAAACACTTCGTTGCCAGCTAGATCGAGGTAACGAAGATGGGAATAGTATTTTTGGCCACGAGCTAACATCACCCAAAGATCTTGCAGGGTTTCTTTATGGATAATAGAAGGTTCTCGAATCGCTCGGAGTAGTGTTTGAGAGTCGGCGATTGAAGGAACAGAGTTAGAGATTTGCTCAACAATAACAGCGAGTTCATGAAAGCTGTATTCGATTTGATTTTGGCTAGACTGCTTAATATTTAGAGTGTGCTGAGCATCTATTCTGTCAAGTTCAGAATTGATGTAGAGGGCAGGGACTAGTCCTAGGGCAAAGATGGTACATAGAAATTGGCTGACTAGTTTTTTTATACTTGTATTCATCACTGTCCTCAAAGAATCAGCGCAATACTATATATATTATAGGGTTTTTAATGTGATCTTGACCGAGAAGTTAAGACAAGATTCGCATATAACTACGATTTAAGTGCAACTTCTTGCAGTTAAGCTTGATTGTTGAGCAATCACTTCGTTAGTAAATGATTGCTCAATATAGAACACTGCTCCGAAACCTAAGCTAAATTAATCGCGATTAATTGCCGATTATCTAACTAAGGGCAGCTAGCTTAGGCCGACGATATTTCCATTACTATCAATATCTAACGACATGAACGCCGGTTTGTCAGGCAAGCCTGGCATGGTCATCACATTGCCGCACAACGCGTAAATAAAACCAGCACCAGCACACAATTTTAGTTCTCTAACGGGCACGTCAAATTGGATTGGTGCACCTTTTACGTGTGCTTCTGTCGAGATCGATAATGGTGTTTTTGCTAAACAAACCGATAGGTCGTTATAGCCATGCAGTTTGAATTCGGCCAGTTGTTTTTTAGCCAGTGGAGATAGCGTAATACTTGCTGCGCCATAGCCAACTTCAGCGACTGCCATCAGCTTTTCTTCTAGGCTTTGCTCTGAGTGATACAAAGGCTTAAATCCACTCTGTTTTTGGCAAGCTTTTACCACGGCGTGAGCCAGTTGAGTCGCCCCTTCGCCACCTTGACCAAATGCTTCGCTTACTTCAACGCTAACGCTTGGATCGAAGTCGGTGATCATCTGTTTCAAAGCATCGAGCTCTTGAGCTGAGTCTTGTGGGAATCGGTTAATCGCAACAACTGTAGGCACTTGGTATTGCTTAACGTTAGTGATGTGCCATTTTAGGTTCTCAAACCCTGCAACAAGCGCGTCTTGGTCATCATTAAAGATTGAATCAGGTAACGGAGTGCCCGGTCTCAAATCGTATAAACCAGAGTTAGCCTTTAATCCACGTAAGGTTGCGACAACCACAGCGCAATCGGGCTTCTTGTTCGACGCTTTCGCTTTTATGTTGCACGCTTTCTCAAAGCCCATGTCTGAGCCGAAACCACCTTCAGTTACCACAAAGTCACTCAGCTTTAACGCTATTTTATCGGCAATAATTGAAGAGTTACCATGTGCGATGTTCGCGAAAGGCCCGGCGTGAATTAGGGTAGGAACGCCTTCAAGGGTTTGCATCAATGTTGGTTCAATAGAATCCTTCATGGTCACGGTCATTGCGCCTGCAACGTTGAAGTCATCTGCGGTTAGCGGCAAGCCTTGTTTGTTGTAAGCAAGTACCACTCGTCCGATGCGCTTTCTCAAATCTTGAAGGTCATTGGCTAGAGCAAGAATGGCCATTAGTTCAGAAGCGGCTGAGATATCAAATCCATCTTCTCGCTCAAAGCCGTTAATTGTTTTGTCTGCTTCGTTCTTGCCAACCGTGATCATGCGTAATGCGCGATCATTATGGTCAAGTACACGTCGCCAAACGATTCTACTTGGGTCGATATTCAGTGCTTTTAAGCCTGAGCGCGTTTCAAAGGCGTCTAACCCTTCACGCTGTTCATGATACAAACGTGCATCAATGGCGGCGGAGGCGAGGTTGTGAGCGGCCGTAACAGCATGAATATCACCCGTGAGATGCAGGTTTAATTGTTCCATAGGGGCAACTTGAGAGTAACCACCGCCCGCTGCGCCGCCTTTTACACCAAATACCGGGCCCATTGAAGGCTGACGAATGCAGGCCATTGCAGATTGGTTAATCTTTGCGAGGCCTTGTGCTAATCCGATAGTAGTGACGGTTTTGCCTTCACCAAGAGGTGTCGGTGTGATCGCCGTGACTACGACTAACTTACCATCTTGTTGGTTGGCGAGGCGTTCAAGTGATGTGAGAGACACTTTAGATTTGAATTGCCCTAATGGCTGATGTTCGTTGTGGTGCAGGCCAGCTTGCTTGGCAACCTCACTGATGTTTTTAAGGGGAGTAGAGCGACAAATATCAATATCAGACAGCATATTTGATCCTTATATCAGAACCGAAAGGTGGTACGTAAACGTTTGCGTGGCGATAGTACTGTATAAATTTGCCAAGTAAAGGCAAACCACACGAACTATGTGCTGGAAGATAACAGATCTAAAGAGTCATTGCGCGAGATCAAATCTTAAACGAGCAAAATATTCGATATGATTAACTTCAGCTGCCGTTATATTGGTGTTGAATACAAAAAGGGCTGCATATAGCAGCCCTTCAAGGAATGGGTAATCTCACTTGGCGTTAACC
Source organism: Vibrio sp. 10N.247.310.98 (assembly GCF_041467395.1). NCBI lineage: Bacteria > Pseudomonadati > Pseudomonadota > Gammaproteobacteria > Vibrionales > Vibrionaceae > Vibrio > Vibrio sp. 10N.247.310.98. The sequence continues at coordinate 84,984 of NZ_JBFSUL010000009.1, forward strand.
TTTAAGAGGTAACTGCCTAATATGGTCGATTAACGATCCCAGTATGTTTCTTCTAAGCTATCTTCGCGTTCAGGTAATGCACGAGAAAGGCGAGGAGAGTGCTGAGTCAACACTTCGTAGCTTACACGGTTTGCGTACTTACAAATTTGAGACAGTGAAGAGTAAGTTAGACAAGTGTGCTCGTGTTTCTCTGAGTTTGGTACATTCACGTGGTGGTAGCTATTTGCTGCCATGTCGTGAAGTAGTGCTGAAAGTGCACCATCGCCAGCGCCATTGGTATTCTTAATCTCAAGTGGGCCACCTAGGTAAGGGCCAATGTGAGAGTACACTTTTACTGGGTCTTTACAGTCTTGCTTACGCATCGCACGGCTGAATTCGTATTTATTGAACTCAGGGATGTTACCCGGTAACAATGGCAGTGTGGTTTCGCGTTTCGCTGGTTCGTCAGTGTAACCTGCCATGTATAGACCAATAGGACCTGCAGTACATAGAACTAGGTCAACCCACTCAAGTGCCTTGTGAGCAGCCAATAGAGGATCTTTTTCACCCGTTAGCGCTTCACCTTCATCTTCGTTCATCGCGACGATGGTTACGTTTTCTTTCAGGTATTCTTGCCACCATTCAGCGTTGCCTTCGATCACATACTTAGTACCAAGTGTTAGTACAACAGGCACATTGTGCGCTTTCGCGTATTCAATCGCTTTTTGTACCGCTTTTGGCATCGGATCTTCAGGTTTGCCACGCATTAGGTATGACGACACAACCAATGCAGAAGCTTTCTCGAAGACTTTTTCAGGAATGCTTTCTGGAAGAAGTTGGTTCATGTGGCCTTCGTTGATTGCAAACGTACGTTCGCCATCTTCAGAAATCAGCGTGTAACAACGACCAATTGGACCATCAACAGTTTGAAGGTGGTTTAGATTCATACGAGAAGAAGTGCGGCAAAGGTAACGATAACCAAATGAGCCAACTTCAATCTTCTTAGACATTACGCCAAGCAGGACAGATTTGCTGTCCGCAAGTACGGAATAGTTGTGCAGTGTGTTGCCGATAGTATCGCCAGGATATTGATGCGTGATCAAACCGCGCTCAACTAACTCTTCATACAGCGCATCTGCTTTACTTTCTTCCAATACCAGTGAGTGACCTTTACTCAGCTCGTATTTTTCTAGGAACTCGTTGTCAACACGGGCTTCGATATCAACAATCGTTTGGCCAACACCCACAATCGTTGCGCGGTGAAGCTTAGGCGTTTGTTGAATTTGGTTGACCAACGGATCACGTGCGTGAGTTGGAAAGTAGTGCTTAGATTTACGCTGTCCAGGAAACTTCATATGAAAAATACAGTGAAAAAATTTTGCCGCATGATATCACATTTTGTTTCTGTTTCTTTCATTTTTATTACATTTTGAATCACCTGCACAATGTCTGTACAGGTGATTCAACTAACTATATGTTTGAAACTACTCGGTTGGCTGTACTAACGTCGCTGGATCAACGTAAGCCTCTGTACCCCATAGTGGAACAGTTGAAAGGCTGTGTTTGAAGCTACCTTCTGTTTCTTTGGTGGTGTAAGACAAGTAAAGCAGCGACTGATTCTCTGCATCGTAGATACGACGAACCTTCATTGTTTTAAAGAAGATACTTTTCGATTGCTTGAATACCACTTCGCCAGACTTACTCTTGTCTATTTGAGCAATCATTTCTGGTGTAATTTCACCTGTTTGACGACAAGATATAGAGCTATCACTTGGATCAGAAAGGCTAAGGTTTGCTTCGATTGATGCGATATGACAGGTAACACCCGCGATCTTATCGTCATCTAATGAAGACATCTTGATATCCTTCATTGTGAAGAAACCCAGTGAGACGTCGCCAACCTCGTTGTCCGAACAGCCAGCTAACATTGTCACGATACCTGCTGCTATTAAGGCTTTTTTCATAAGAAGTCCTTTTTATTTATATAGTTCTGTTTACTATAAGGATATTGAAAGCTTGGATACGAGTGTAGAGCTTTTCGTTAAGTTCTTAAAGGATGTTGTTGGATAATGAAAAATATGAAGCATTTAAAGTACTTGTTGGCCTTGGTCATGCTCTGTATGCTCTCTGCTTGTAGCTCGGCACCTCAGCCGACCGTATGTCTTCCAAATAACTGCGATATTTGGGGATACTAACCGTAGGTACTAAAAGAATGAATAACGAAATACCTGAAATTGCACACAAGAAAAACCAATGGCTATTTAGTCAGCTCGATATTGCTTACCCCGCAAAAGAGAGCCTCCTCGGCCGTGAACTTTATCAAAGCAAACTTCCATCCAAGACATACCAACTCCTAGCACAAGATCAAACTCCTTCCCAAATTGATGAACTGCATAAAGTCGATTTCCATAAATTGACCGTGCTATTTTCACTCAACCAAGCAAGCGTTTACCAAGATGAAATCGAAAGGGCACACATGCTTGAGTTCTTGAGCCAAATTATGCTTTCTGACGATCATGTATTATATATTGGTACTCAAAACGGTGAAGTTGTGGCGAGCGCTATCGTCACAGAAGCGGATGGTTCCCTATTGATCTCGGATGTCGTTGCTGAAAATGGTCAAAGTATCAACAACTTTGCTAAGCAGTTACACGATTTTTGGGCACAAGATCATGCTTCTTGCGATAAAGTATGGATCGAGAACTAAAGATTCTTTGACAAAGCGTTAATCTAAGTACAATACCCCGTCTTATTTAAAGGGTATTGTATGTACAAGCTATTGATATCAATCGCTGTATTATGTGTTAGCGCTTATTCTTCACTCAGTTTTGCTAACGACTGGGATATTAAACGCATCCTAGTTTTACACTCATACGAACCTTCTTATCAATGGACTGCTGACTTCCAAAAAGGGATAGACAGTGCGTTCAGCCAGTCTCAAACCGAAGTTAAACTCTCAATAGAGTATTTGGATTCAAAGCGTGTCCACAGCCCAGAGTATTACGACTCTCTCGCGAACTACTTACGTGCGAAGTATGCAGGTTATAAATTTGATGGCGTAATTGCGACGGACGATAACGCAGCCAATTTTCTTGAATCTCTGCCTAATTTGATTGATCGCTCCACACCTGTCGTTGCAGCCGGCATCTATGATTTCAGCACCGACATGTACGCGGTGTCTGACAGAGCAACTGTGCTTTACGAGAACGATCAGATAGACGTTAATATTAAGCTGATCTCCAAATTAAGACCTAATCTAAAGAATCTCTATTTTGTAAATGATTACAGTGTCACGTCTGAATTGATTCATAAAGAAATGAACAAAATGATGGCTGAATTTTCAAATATCAATCTCGTAGAAATTCGCGACTTGTCGCTGGAGCATACGAGCCAATTTTTGGAAGGGATCTCTGCGGACGATGCGGTATTGCTCAGTCATTACAACACCGAGTTAAAGCAAGGGGTTTATCACACTTACCAAGAGATTGCGGATACGTTGTCAAAAGCGAGTGCTGCTCCGGTGTTTGCTTTGTGGCAGTTCTATATTTCGGGTGATGTACTCGGTGGTTACGTTAATCACTCACAAAGCATGGGTGAACAGGCCGTCGATGCGTTGGATAAATACCTTCCACTTGGTTTTACTACACCGTTAACTCCCGGAGACAACAAACGTTTTGTATTCAATTACCCTGCAATGAAGAGATACGGGATTAGTGCAAACGCGTTACCTGACGAAGCGGTTTTCATTAACGAGCCTTCATCCTTTATTCGCAAAAACTTCCAGTTGTTATTGGGGCTGTCGATGGTGATTGCGGGTTTGAGCCTGATCATCTTGATGCAATTTGTCACTCTGCGCCAAAAGAAAGAGTTGGCGAATAAGAACAAACGAATCTTAAAGCTTCAGAAACAGACCTTGAATATCCAAAAGGATATGATTCATGTTCTCGGAGAGGCAATTGAAACCCGCTCTGGCGAAACTGGTAATCATGTTAAGCGTGTAGCCAAGTTGTCTGCACTGCTTGCTAAGTATCGTGGCTTGAGCCATCGCGAGGTCGAGATGATTGAGATCATCAGCCCAATGCACGATGTGGGTAAGATTTCAGTCCCTGAATCAATCTTGGATAAACCTGGGAAATTAACCGACCAAGAGTGGGAGGTGATGAAGCTTCATACTACGGCTGGCTATAACTTACTAAAGAGCGGAGCGGGTGATATTACCAACCTCGCGGCAATCATTGCTAACGAACATCACGAGCGTTGGGATGGTGCTGGATACCCGAATGGAAAAGTGGGTGATGAAATACACCTGTTTGCTCGTATCACTGCCGTAGCCGATGTGTTTGATGCGCTGCTTAGTGCACGTTGCTACAAAGAACCGTGGCCGTTAGAGATGGTGGTCGATTTGTTTGAGCGAGAGTGTGGCTACCAGTTTGATCCTCAGCTAACTAAATTGCTACTGAAACACTTATCCGAGTTTGTCGCTATCCGAGATTCGTACCCCGATACTGGAATTGTAGAATATGCGTCTTCACCTTCGCTTGAAGCTAAAGTCTTAGAAGAGTCGGTTGTTAGCTAATTGTCGCTCTATCTGAGTAGCCTATAAGCCATTTTTTTTATCGATTCACCACGATCCGGCTAGGAAGTAGTGATTTATATTTTCTCCTGAAATTGAGTAGCTTATGTAAACCTCGCAGTATTTGGTTTCGTAGAATCTGGGTTAATTTAATGAAAACTGTTGCTTATGCTGAGCGATAAAGTGATCAACTCGATATTTCGCGAAGAGAAATAAGCCTGTATCTGCAAACTGTTACCTCAATCATCTCGCGCATTGAAAGAACACTATAAGATAAAACTTGGATTCAATCTGAGTGAGATACCTATGCGGTTAGAACAGACTAAATGTGTGATTTTCGATTGTGACGGAACACTTATCGATAGTGAAAAGCTGTGCTGCCAAGCTTTGGTGAACGTTTTCACTGGCTTTGGAGCGGAGCTAAACGTCAACGACTGCTATGCGCACTTTCAAGGCGGGAAGCTAGCCGACATCTTAATGGATACACAAGAACGTCTTGGGTTATCTATCTCGATTGATACACTTGAACCGTTATATCGCACTGAATTACAAGCACTGTTCCAGCGTCATTTAAAGCCGATGGATGGAGCTATCGAACTTATTGAATTTCTCAAACAACAAGATATCGAGTTTTGTATCGCTTCCAATGCACCAAAATCTAGAGTTGAATCTTCATTGGCGATGACAGGCATGCTAGACGACTTCAAAGGCAAAGTGTTCTCAGCTTTTGATGCTAACAGCTGGAAGCCAGAGCCTGATCTAATCATGTACACGGCCATGAACATGGGCTTTCTGCCAAATGAGTGCATCTACGTGGATGATACGTTGAAAGGGATTGAGGCTGGTGTTCGCGCGGGTATCCAATCGTTTCGATTACGCCCGAGTATTGATGAAGCAATCGTAGATCCCGAAGCCGACTCAGCAGAACTCGCGGCTCAGGATATCTACAGTTTAGAAGAAATTTCAGTTTGGATTAATGGCAAGCACTGCTCAAATGGTGGTATATCGAATTCTGCAGCTTTGGTGGGGTAGAGCTTAGTTGAAGTCTGACTACCTTACTAAATTGTTTGGTGTGGAAACCGCAAGATGCACAAGTAAACTTTTCTCCACTTTCTGAAAGCAGATACTCGTCGTGTTGGCATAAAGGGCATGTAATGTCGTCGGTGTTTGGTGTTTCTGTTTTATTCATTATGTGTCACCTGCAGCAAGGGGGTAAGCGAAAAAAGACCCGTTCAATTAGATTACTCCTAAGCTCGAATATTAGACAGTTCTGACACTTCTTAATCTCTCCTTTGCGACTTGCTTCATGGTAATTGATAATGTCATCGTTATTGACCATGGTTCTTGTAATGTTATTAAACAAAAGCCAAAAAGAAAGGACCCATTACGAGTCCTCATTAGTTTGTTTTCAATTCACGCCGCTAGTTCACCAGTTGATCCTTAAGTTCGGTAGCGTGCCAATGTCTGAGATAGAGAAACCGACGCTTCTGTTAGCCTAGATACGCCATTTGAAGAATTCTGAGCCACGTCTTTAATCACATCGGATTGGCTTCGAATATCGTTAAGCTCTGCTGCAATCGTATTGGCAACGTTACTTTGCTCATCGGCTGATGTTGCGATTTGGATACTCATGTCCATTAGTGCTTGAGCTGAATCTGCAATCGAGTTTACGTCGTGACCAATGTTTGAAATCAACTGGCTACTGGTTTGCGCTTGGTCAACCGTCTGTTCGGTGATCTTCGCGATATTTTGGCTCTCTTGCTGTAAGCGTTCAATCATCGCTTGGATTTCTACAGTAGCCGACTGAGTGCGGCTTGCCAGTGTTCTTACTTCATCAGCAACAACAGCGAAACCTCGGCCTTGCTCGCCCGCACGAGCGGCTTCAATCGCGGCATTTAAAGCAAGTAAGTTAGTTTGCTCTGAAATAGCATTGATCGTCGTGATGACCTCGTTAATTTGGCTCGTATTCACATTCAAGCTAGTAACAGAAGATGAGGTTTGCTCAATCAAAGAAGAAAGGGTGGTGATTTCCGAGATTGCCTGTTGAACCTTCGCGTGGCTATCGTTGATTTGCTGCGCGTCTTGTTCTGTTTGTTCAGTTGAGCGTGCAGAGATGTTAGAGACTTCATTTGCCGAAGCTGTCATCTGATCCATTGCTGTCGCTACAGAGTCTAGAGAGGCATTTTGGCTCATGATTTGTGTTTCGCTGCGCTTCATCTCAGTTTCGAAAGAAGCCGATGTTTCGCTTAGCGTTGCTGCACTGTGGTTTACGTTGTTGACTAACTCACTAAGCGTATCCATTGAACGGTCAAGCGCACAACCAATCGTGCCGAACTCATCACGGCCAGGGTGGAAGCCAAGGCGTGATGTTAAGTCACCATCACCAATCTTTTGAGTCGTTGAATAAAGAACCCAAAGTGCGCCGCCTAGGAAAGTCGCTACCCAGTAACAGAAAAGACCAAAAGGCACACACCACAAGAAGCTCAGTAATAAAGTGTACAGTGCTTGCTGCTTTTGATTCTGTATATCGTTAGTTGAAACGGTAAGTGAGTAGTAGTTGCCATCTTGTGCGAGTGCTGTGGCAGTCACAGAACCATTATTTGAAATAGTGGTTTGTTGAGCGCGAGTTTGCTGGCTAACAGAGCGAACAGATGCCGGGGAATCTGATGCTGATAAAATGCCTTGCAGTTGATACTCGACCTGCTGTTTTGCAGTTACGTCAATGTGTTCCATTTTGTTGACGTAGTTCAGTCCAGCTAGGCTTGCCAGAGCGGCAAAAAAGATTAAGAAAATGACCCAAAACTTGTCGTTGATCGACATCTTAATAAACAGTTTGTCTATCGTTCGAAATTGTACTTCTTTCATAAAAACTCCACGGTAAATCCTTTACCGTGGACTCTAAATAACCGACCTCAATAAAAATGTGACTTCAATCGACTAATTGTGAAAATTAATGATAGTGATATGTCATTTATGAGATCTGAATCAAGTAAATTAGTTCTGTATAGGTTTATTAGCCTAAAGAAGGCAGTAACCCTACTGAAATAAGAACTTGAATCGCAATGATAAATACGCCAACGCTACCTGCTAAAAACAACGCTTTGCTACCGCCTAACACTTGGTAACTGGCTTCTGAAGATTGTGGTTTGACAGAGAAATCAGTGTAACGAACCTTGTAGACCATCACTGTTGGTAACAGAATCGCGAGCACTGAAAGTGCAATGGCTGCGTAGCCTAAAGCCATGATGAAGCCTTGTGGGTAAAATAAGGCAAACCCCAGTGGCGGTAAGAAGGTGATAGCAGCTGTCTTAACACGTTTTGCGTTACCTAGTTTCTTGCTCAGTGAGTCGCCCATGAATTCAAATAAGCCCAAGCTCACACCAATAAAAGATGTCAGCAGTGCAAGGTCCGCAAACACACCGACGATCACGCTTAGGTTGGATTGATGAACCGTTTGCGATAGCGAGACTAATAGCGCGCCCAAGCTTGTGTCAGACAACAACTGCTCTTGGCTAATCACGCCCAAAGTAACACTTTGCCAGAAAACGTAGATAACCAGAGGCAGTGCCGAGCCAATAATCATTACCTTACGTAAAGAACGAACGTCACCATCTAGGTATCGAACAATTGATGGGATGCTGCCGTGGAAACCAAAAGAGGTAAACACAACCGGAATAGCCGCAACAATCAGGCCTTGCTGTAAAGGCATGCTCATTAAGTATTGAGAGGTAATGTTTGGCGCTAGGAAGCTGAGTACCAAAACCATCGCGATAAGCTTTAAGCCAAACAAAACGCGGTTAACTTTATCAACACTGTGTGTACCAATCGTAACAACGCCGGCAACTAATAGGGTAAATAGAAGCGTGGTGATTTGAGCATTAAGTTCGATACCCGCGATATCCGAAATTCGTTGGTTAAATTGCGCACCGCCGCCAGCTATGTATGCCGCACACAGAGCGTAGAAAAGAAACATCACCGCGAAGCTCGCAATCCACTTTCCTTTTGTCCCCAAAATGGTATGAGCTAACGTGTGTAGGGTAGCGTCAGATTCTGCGAATTGGTGAAGCTCTACCATTAATAGCGCAGTAAAAGCCATTAACGCCCATAAACCCAGCATCAAGAAAAGTGAAGTTGAAAAGCCAATACCTGCAGAAGCAAGTGGAAGAGCGAGCATGCCAGCACCAATGGTTGTGCCTGCAATGATCAAAGTACTACCAAAAACCTTTGATTTATTCATTGTATATAATTCTTTACGTTAGGGTGTGTTTTCATTGTAATTCTTCTAGCTTAAGCGCATAAACCCAAAGAATATCTCGATTTTGAAGTATTCTGATTGAATTTAATTCCAAATGCAATTCTTATTGTAATAAAAAACATCCACTGTAAATTAATATTTACACAAAGGGGCGTGTCAGCATTCAAATGAGCAAAGCAAACGTTTGACCATGATCGGTTTCAAAATTTATAGAGTAATTTGTTGTACTTGGTGTAAGGTGGCAGTACATATGTCGTTCGCGTATACCCCTTTAGCGCAAAAAAGCGTTAATGATCGCGAGTAGCTTTAAGCTATGAATATGGAATGGGTAGAGTAGAGTGCGTTCATCAAAGTGACATAATATAAGTTCAAGATGGTGCACTAGTTAATCGGACATCATGTCCACATCAAGGAATAGAGGGGGCACAATGAGTGACCAATCTTATAATGACGAAAGTCTAGAGTTGTTAGATGCTATGGAAATTGGCATTGATTTGTCTGACTATGAGCAGACAGTGAAACAGTTAGCAGAAGAGCTTTTCAAGTCTTCGAACTAAGCTTTTAAGATCTTTAATTCAGTTTCAACTGAAACGTTTTAAAGCTAAAAGTTTTCTTAGCTAAAGCTTCTCAAAGCAAACAATTCTAAACTGAGCAAATCGTATTCGCTCACACGTCATACCAAAACTATCCTCATTAAAGTTCGCGAAGATAAACGAGTACGTTTACCATGTTACTTAGTTCTCGATACTTTAATGAGGTTCAATGAACTTTCTCGCACACCTTCACATCGCCAAGCACTGTAACAGCAACTTAGCAGGTAACCTGTTAGGTGATTTTGTTAAAGGCGACCCTAATAAACACTATTCTGATTCCCTTTCTGACGGTATTAGGCTTCATCGATTTGTTGATAGCTATACTGATCGTCATGATGTATCTCGTTCTGCAAAATCACTTTTCTCAGACCAAACACGACGCTTTGCGCCTATCGCACTCGATGTATTTTGGGATCACTGCTTAGCCAATCATTGGGATCAGTTTTCACAGCAGACATTAGAGCGTTTTTGTTTAGATAGCCATGAGCAGATCTTTGAACATCAAGAGCCACACTGGCCTGAAAATTTCGTTATGGTTCATCAGAAAATGGCTGAGCATAGATGGTTAGAGAGCTATCAAGACATGTCATCTATAGAGGTGGTGTTGCAGCGAATGGCGTTGAGAAGGCCTAAGCTCGGTATGCTCGAGGCATGTTACGATGACCTCGAACGTCACTATGATACGTTGCAGTGTCACTTTAATGAGCTTTATCCCAACGTTTTAGAGGAAGCTAAGCAGTTTAATGCGCTTCAAATGAAGAAAAATCAAAAGGAAAGGTAAACAGCGTAATGCAGGTTTGCTACAATCCGCGCCTATTTAATCTTTGAGCATCATACTATGTCTGAATCTACAAAATCTTTTAACCAACTAGGATTATCTGAGCATCTTCTTGCCACGTTGTCTGAGCTTAATTTTACGGCTCCTACCAGTGTTCAAGAACAAGCAATTCCATTGGTATTAGAAGGCAAAGATGTACTGGCTGGTGCTCAAACGGGTACAGGTAAAACGGCTGCGTTTGGTTTACCGATTATTCAAAGATTAATCGAGACAAAAGACAACGTTATTCCGAACCCTAAGCTCGTTCGTGCGCTTGTATTAGTGCCAACTCGTGAATTGGCACAACAGGTTTTCGATAACTTAACTAGCTACGCAAAGGGCACCGACATTAAAGTCGTGGTGGCTTACGGCGGCGTTAGCATGAAGGTGCAAACTGATAACTTACGCGGTGGCGCAGATATTCTTGTCGCGACGCCTGGTCGTCTTATTGATCACATGTTCACTAGAAACATCATGTTGAGCCAAACGGAAGTACTGGTACTGGATGAAGCTGACCGTATGTTAGATATGGGCTTCATGCCTGACATCAAGCGTATTCTTTCTCGCATGAACGAAGTGCGTCAAACTCTGTTCTTCTCTGCAACGTTTGATAACAAAATCAAAGCGATTGCACACCGTATGATGCAGAAGCCAAGTGAAATCCAAGTTACGCCAAAAAACAGCACCGCTGAAACCGTAACACAGATGGTTTACCCGGTAGATAAGTCGCGTAAAAGTGAGCTATTAGCGTATTTGATTGGTTCAAAAAACTGGCAACAAGTGTTGGTGTTCACAAAGACTAAGCAGGGCACTGATGCTCTCGTTAAAGAGCTTAAGTTAGACGGCATTAAAGCGGCATCAATCAATGGCGATAAGAGCCAAGGTGCGCGTCAAAAAGCCCTAGACGATTTCAAGTCAGGCAGAGTTCGTGCGTTGATCGCAACCGACGTGGCAGCTCGTGGTATTGATATTCAGCAGCTAGAACAAGTTGTGAACTATGACATGCCATTTAAAGCAGAAGATTATGTTCACCGCATCGGACGTACTGGCCGTGCGGGTAACAGCGGCTTAGCGATCTCTTTGATGAGTCAGGATGAAGCTTACCTATTGGGTGATATTGAGCGATTACTTGATACTCGCTTGCCTCAAGAGTGGCTAGAGGGCTTTGAACCAAGCCTTGAAAAAGATCTAGCGCCCGATCGTGGTGGTCGCAGCAAAAGCCGTTCATCAGAAAAACGTAAGATGAAAGCGAAGCTTAAGATTCACCAAAACCGCGGTAAAGCACGTCGCTAATAAGCTGTACAAAGCTCCAGTTTAAAGATCTATACATATAAAAACGCGCCGTTACAGTGACTTCTGTAACGGCGCGTTTTTGTATCTTATAAGCTCATCATGGGTATGAACCCGATTAAGCTTTATGTTCCTGGTTACACTTCCATTCACATGGCACTTCATAAATCAGCTCTTCAATCGAGGTTGGATTTAGAGCCCACTCTTCATCAATATTGAACTTGCTGACCATCTGCGTGTTGAAAAGCTGCCAATGCTTAAGTAGGGCGTCTTCGGGTGAGGTGACCATATCACCTTCATTCCAAGTGCTTTCCATAAAGGGAGTGAGGCATACAGCGCCGTTTGCGTACATGATCATTTGCCATTTAACTTCGTAAATGTTGATCATTTTGTCTGGGTTAGCTGCATTGTACTCAGCGGCAAGCCCGTTAATCTCTTTTTCAACATCGCCGACATTGTCGATGAAGTAATCAACTAGGTTGTCTTCTTGGCGAACAGAGTCTGAAATAAGCTGCATTGGCCTACGTGAGTGAATCATGTTGGTGAACAGACGCATGCTAAACAGGTAGATAGCGATATTTGGCGCAACATCTTTTGGCAGCTCTTCCATAATCTTACTGATGTAAGACTGAAAATAATCGTGTAAACAATCACTTATTGCATGCCAAATCTTTTCTTTGCTACCAAAGTGGTGGCGGATAAGGCTATGCGAGACGCCTGCCTTTTCACTGATGTTTCGCAGTGATACACGATCGTAGCCAAAGTCACAGAACATGTCTGCGGCAACGCTCATGATCAAAAAACGCGTCTCTTCGGCGTCTTTTGCACTTCTTCTACCTTGCTTCTTTTCGGTCATCTTCATTTCACACAATTACCTGATTACAACATTCTACACTGTTTTTACTGAAATAAAAAATACTGCACAAGTGGAAAGTAAATCTTGAGAATTATTTAATATTAAATATACTGCCCACCTGTGTAATAAATCATAATAATTAAACGGAGAGGCATCATGCAGTTCAATTTGTCGATCAATGCCATATCGAGCAAGCGCATGGGAGCTGTTATTGCAGCACTATTGCTCGCAGGCTCTCTAACTGGATGTGACAAAGTTCAGTCAGAGGAAAATGTGCAGGTAATCAAGCCAGTCAAGCTGTTCGAAATCCCACAACAGACTGATATTGATCTCGATAGCTTCATTGCAAAGGTTGATGCGACCGACCGTGCGGCACTTTCTTTCCAAGTGGGTGGAGATATAGAAACCTTCGATGTTCGTATGGGACAAGAAGTGAAGAAAGGTCAGGTGTTAGCCGTATTAGACGCGACGGATTACCGTATTGCCGTTGACGCAGCCCAAGCTAAATTTGATCTGGCGAACAGCCAATACAAACAAGCTTCTGAGTTGTATGCGAAAAAACTGGTCAGTACCGATTACTACGACCAAGCCGTAAACACCTTTACTGCCGCTGAAGTTGAGTTGGACCAAGCAAAAACAAACCTTGGCTACACTACCTTAGTTGCTCCATTCGATGGCGTGGTATCGATGGTGTTTGGAAAGCAATATCAATTGATCGCAGAAAAGCAGCCTGTACTGAATATTTTGAATCACAGTGAAATGGATGTGACGTTTTCAATTCCAGTATCAAAGCTTGAAGACCGTTCTATTCAAGACCTAACGAGCTCAAACATGTGGGTTGTGATGGACAGCCACCGCGGCATTCGTATCCCGACTCGCTTTAAAGAAATCTCAACGCAACCAGATGAAGATACCAACAGCTACCAAGCGGTTGTGTCTATCGAAAAGCCAGAAGGCATCAATCTACTTTCTGGTATGACAGCGCAAGTTGAAGTTCAGAAAAGTAAATCTGACTACGGCATTGGTATTGTGGATTCAGCTTGGTTAAACAAAGACGTAGGCCATGGTGAACTATGGCGTTATAACCCTGACTCTCAACTGATTTCTAAAGTACAAGTCCTTCTTGATGAGCAAGGCAAGGTTATCGACGGATTGTCGTCTGGTGACCTTATCGTTGAAGCGGGTGTGGATGTGTTATCAGACGGACAACAAGTAAAAGCTTGGCTTCGTGAGGGCGGTATTTAATGAACCTTTCAAAATTATCAGTTGTTGTCGCGTCGGTTCTGTTACTTCAAGCCTGTAACAATGAAGCTGTACACCGTGAACAACCACCTTTGTTGGTTTCTACCTTTGAAGTTGGCGCACCGCTTACTAATCAGTTCAGAAGTTTTAATGGACAGGTGATGCCAGCTGAATTGACTCCCTTGGCATTTAAGCTAGCAGGCGAGATTCAACAAGTATTAGTAGAAGCGGGCGACAATGTCGAAAAAGGGCAGTTATTAGCCACCTTAGATAACGCAACGTACGTCCAAGATCTGACTGATGCTCAATCTCAATTCAAACTGGCAAGCAAACAGTTGGCCCGTGGAACGGAGATGTTTGGCAGCGAAATGTTATCGCAATCAGAACACGACCAACTGACGGCTAACTATAAGCTCGCATCGGCGAATTTGGCGGCGGCGAAACGCAAGCTGAGTTACACAGAACTTTTAGCGCCGTTCTCAGGAACAGTTTCAACTGTCGATAAGCAACGATTCGAAAATACGACGCCTGGAGAAACACTACTGAGTGTGTACCAGAACGACAAGGTGTATGTGCGAATTCAAGTATCAGATTCGATCTTGGCGTCAATTAGCCCAGACATGCGTTCAAATAGCTATCGTCCTGAGGCGACCTTTGGCGGTCACACAGGCCAATATCCACTGACGTATCTAGAACACACCAGTGAACTGCACCCACAATCCCGTACCTACGAATTTTGGATGCAGATGCAGCAGCCTGAAAGTGAAATCCTGCCAGGCACGAGCGTTACGGTCAATGTAGATATGGCGAAAGCGGGCCTGAGCGATGTTCAAGGCTACCAATTACCAATGACAACGCTAGAAGCGGGCTCTGAAGCGAATCAGTTCTATGTGTGGAAAATGGAAGACGGACAAGCATTCAAAAGCGAAGTAGAAGTCGACAAGATCAGTGGCCAAGGCGCACTCATCGCTCATGGTGTTGAGCAAGGTGAGCTACTCGTAAATTCGAATTTAAGAAAACTCCGTGACGGAATCCAATTGTCAGGAAAAGCAGAATGAACATCGCAGAATATTCAATAAAGAACAAAGTAATCAGCTGGCTGTTTCTAGTCATTTTGGCCATTGGCGGTGTGACGTCTTTTGGTAATCTATCCCGTTTAGAAGACCCAGCTTTTACCATTAAAGATGCAATGATTATTTCAACTTACCCTGGCGCTACGTCAATGGAAGTTGAAGAAGAGCTGACTTACCCACTAGAAAAAGAGATAAGACAGCTTCCGTACATCGACAAGATTACCTCGACATCATCGAACGGTATGTCCCAAATTATGGTCAGTATGAAGATGGACTACGGTCCAGACGAGCTGCCTCAGATCTGGGATGAAATGCGCCGTAAGATCAACGATCTACAACCAACACTGCCAAGTGGTGTAAATTCCGTTCAGATCATCGATGATTTTGGTGATGTGTTTGGTGTGATGATCATGCTGACCGGTGATGGTTACGATTACGTTGAGCTCAAACAGTACGCAGATTACCTAACGCGTGAAATCGAACTGGTTGACGGTGTCGGTAAAGTTAGCATTGCAGGTGACCAACAAGAACAACTGTTTGTTGAGATGTCACTGGAACGCTTAGCCGCATTGAACCTAGATATGTCGACGGTGACAGCATTGCTAGCACAACAAAACAGTGTGGTATCGGCAGGCGAGGTGATGCTGAATGGTCAAAGCCTAACGATTAAGCCAAACGGCACATTAAGCACGGTTGAAGAACTAGAAAACCTAATCATTCATGGTCGTGACACTGGCAATCTAATTCGTCTAAAAGACGTTGCTGAAGTGACTCGTGGTATTCAAGAAAAACCGGGTAATGTATTAACGTACAACGGTAAACCTGCAATCAACTTAGGTATTGCTTTCTCATCAGGCGTAAACGTGGTTGAGATTGGTAAAGCACTGGATGCGGAACTGGATCGCCTAGAAAGCATTAAGCCAGCGGGTGTAGAACTGAATTACTTCTACAACCAAGCGCAAGAAGTAGACAAATCTGTGGCTGACTTCTTAATCAGCCTAGTTGAAGCGGTAGCCATCGTTATCATTGTATTGTTGTTCGCAATGGGCTTACGCAGTGGTTTGATCATCGGTTTGGTTCTTCTATTGACGGTATTCGGTACCTTCATCCTGATGGATTACAACGATGTTGAACTGCACCGCATCTCTCTGGGGGCACTGATCATCGCGCTGGGTATGCTGGTGGATAATGCGATTGTTGTCGTTGAAGGTATTTTGGTGGGCTTGAAGAAAGGCAAAACCAAGCTTCAAGCAGCGAAAGACATCGTCAAGCAAACACAATGGCCACTGTTAGGTGCGACCATTATCGCTATCACAGCGTTTGCACCGATTGGTTTGTCGAAGGATGCGACAGGCGAATTCATGGGTTCACTGTTTTGGGTACTGTGTTTCTCACTGTTTTTGAGTTGGGTAACTGCACTAACACTAACGCCATTCCTTGCCGAGATGTTGCTTAAAGAAGAAGACAAGGTTGATGAGAACGAAGACCCATACAAAGGCATCCTGTTTGTGGTATTCGGTGCGTGTCTGAAAGTAGCACTTCGATTTAGATGGCTTACTGTAGTTAGTATGGTCGCTCTATTAGCAGTTTCTGTCGTCGGTTTTGGTATGGTGAAGCAGCAGTTCTTCCCGCCGTCAAATACCCCAATGTTTTACGTAGACATGTGGATGCCAGAAGGCACCGATGTTCGTGAAACGATCAAGCAGACAGAAAAAGTTGAAAGCTACATTCGCCAGCAAGACGACGTGGAGTTTGTAACGACAACGGTTGGGCAGGGCATGCAACGTTTCGCACTGACTTACCAACCAGAGAAAAGCTACGAAGCGTACGCCCAGTTACAAGTAAGAACCACTGACCGCGACACTATGTTTAAGGCTCTAGCGGCGCTAGACAAAGACTTAGCGAACGAATTTGAGCAACCAACGTTCCAGTTCAAGTTGATTGAGTTTGGCCCGTCACCAGCTTCAAAAATCGAGGCTCGTATTAGTGGTGCCGACCCACAAATCTTGCGCAGTATTGCGGTTGAAGTGGAAGACATCTTGTTAGCGGACCCAGGCTCTCGAAATGTTCGTCACGACTGGCGTGAACGTACCAAAGAGCTCGTGCCATTGTTTAACGAATCAAAGGCGCGTCGTCTTGGTATTTCAAAGACGGATCTGTCCGAGACGTTACAGATGGCGTTTGGTGGCTACAACATCGGTTTACTGCGTGATGGTACTCATATGTTGCCTATTGTTGCGCGTTTACCGGAAGAAGAGCGTTTTGATTTCGAATCGCTAAACAATGTGAAGATTTGGAGCCCATCACTACAAACTTACATCCCAGTTGAGCAAGTGATTGATGGCGTAGAGCTTCAATGGTCTGAGCCACTGATTCAGCGTCGCGACAGAAAACGTACGCTAACAGTATTGGCTGACCACGATGTTCTTGGTGATGAAACGCCAGCGAGTCTGTTTGCTCGTGTGAAACCAAAGGTAGAAGCATTAGATTTACCAGAAGGCTACAGCATTAGCTGGGGTGGTGAGTACGAAAGCTCTAAAGATGCGCAAGAATCTCTGTTTGGCTCACTGCCAATGGGTTACTTGCTGATGTTTATCATCACGATGCTTCTGTTTAACTCGGTTCGTAAGCCGCTTGTGATTTGGTTTACGGTTCCACTCTCTATCATTGGTGTTTCAATTGGTCTGTTAGGTACCAATATGCCATTCAGCTTCACAGCGTTCCTTGGCTTATTGAGTCTAAGCGGCATGATTTTGAAGAACGGCATTGTACTGCTTGACCAGATCAACAGTGAGCTATCAACAGGTAAAGACCCATACCTAGCGGTTGTAGACAGCGCGATCAGTCGTGTACGACCGGTATCTATGGCAGCACTGACGACTATCTTGGGGATGATTCCCTTGGTATTCGATGCATTTTTCGGCTCAATGGCGATTACCATCATGGCAGGCTTAGGCTTTGCTACCGTACTAACGCTAATAGTAGTACCAGTGATGTTCGCTATTCTATATAGAATCAAACCGTCCACTGCGGGTTATTAGGGATTGATATAAAACAGATTCTTTTAAGCCAGCCCAGTCAATTTTGACTGGGCTTTTTTATGCGTGTTGTCCCGTCCTGAAATGTGTTGACACGTGAGAGCGGTAAGAGGGTACGAATAGGCAAGCATTAAAAAAGGTTCATCGCGGCTTTCCGGGGAAAGCCGCTTTTATCTTCAAGAAGA
>NZ_JBFSUL010000010.1:0-101615 GCF_041467395.1 Vibrio sp. 10N.247.310.98
CCATATCACTTACTACCGTTTTTGTTTTTAGTTCCCGCTAATCCGCGATGAACCATAAAAGAGCCGTTTATCTGTTTCTGACTCACTAGGTCGAACCTCTTTTTTAGCCCAACTTTCTGCTCTTAAACCTTATCGACTGTATCCGCCCCATGAACCCACGGGACGATATTGTTAATACGTGAGCGCCGCAATCACACTGTTAGCGCTAAGGAACCTTTGAAACCGTCATCAAAGCTCACTCATAATAAGCTATTATTTACAGTAGATTTCGGTTAATTTTCCAAAGGCCATTATGAAAAACAAACTGAGTTTAGCAATTCAAGCAGACTGCAACTGGATTGATTCAAACATTATTGAAATTGCTTATGTCGGTTCCATTCTAGTTGTGATTCTAACGCTCATCATCAATCTTATTTAGGCTTCCATTTCCTAAATATTAGTTTCCTTTACTCATTACCGAGCTTTTCTAAAAGCCTCAGAGTTAAATCAATCACCTCATGGATTTGGAGTTTTACGCCTTCAAATAGCTGCATGAGCGGATCTATTTTTGAGGTTGCAGCTTCAACAATGACTGATTTACCTCAACGATAAACTGATAACCTCTCATTCAATGAATCCTATCTTTTTAACCATTGCCTTGTTCGTTTGTAGGGGCCCGTCCTCTATACACGACTATTGGTTACGCTTGAATGAGGATACTATTGAATTAGAATGCCCCTCAAACATATATCGCCTTGTTGATTGAGAAACAAACAGAATGAAACAAACAAATCATATCGAACAATGCCAGCAAGAAATTTTGAGCTTTTCTGACCGATTACATCAATCTGGTTGTGCGCCTTACTCGGTAGCTCAATACACTCAAGCTTATGCAAAACGCCAGAACATTGAAGTCTCTATTGATGTGACCCCGACAAAAGTCATCACTATTTTTGAGCAACCCACGCAAAAAGTCGTGATGGAAAACAAAAAACCACCCTCGGTTAACTTACGTGATTTAGTCGCAACGCTTAAAGGGTTTTCGACTCATTCCCATTACGAAGGTTCAGAAACCTACTCGAATCGTACCTTGTGCTTTGCCAATTTATTGCTTCCGCCATGTTATTTAATGTTAGTTGGCAGTACTTATCTGGCGGTCGGTTTATCCATTATTCTGGGCGCTATAGCCTGGCTAGCACAAATTTTCCTGACTGGGCCAAGAAGCATTCTTGTCGAGTTCTTTGTCGCCTTAGTAGCCAGTTTTTTATCCGGTATGATAGCGGCACAGGTTCCCGGCTTACCAACATTGGCACTGTGCATTTCTTCCATTGTCCTTTTTATTCCTGGGTTAACCGTCACCAACGGCTTAGCCAGTCTTGCTCTCAATGACTTTCGGTCAGGTATCGAACTGCTTGCACAAAGCGCACTCATAGTAATGAAAATATTCATCGGCATTGTTATGGGGTTAGGCTTAGCCAACATAATCAATCAACCATTATCGGTACCGGTATTTATTGATGAAATCCCATTCGTTCTTCATGTCACCGCACTTATCGGGATTTCTGTCGCTATTGGCCTTATTTTCAACGCAAGTATGACAGAAATTCTCTTAGGCCTTCCTGTCGCGGCAATTGGCATGTGGGGGCCACATTGGTTTACTTCCGATTGGGTTGTAGGTACATGGGTAAGCACAATACTCATTACGCTTTACGGGTTGGGGATGGGAAAATTGCGTCACGTTCCACCACTCATATACATTATTCAAGGGATCATCATTCTTGTCCCCGGTAGTCGAATCATTGTCGGAGCAAGTGAGTCCTTCTTTGCGACCTCCATTTTACCCATTCCGAATATTGGTCTGTCCGCCTTGCTGATGTTTGGCGCGATTATGGCGGGACAAATCATGGTTTATTCTATATTTAGTCGTCATTTTGATTCCATCATTGAGGACTAACCATCGAGCTAACAATCGCTGATCAACACGCCCCAATAACCCACGATTGAGTCTTTATCTGCTTTTTGACGTTAACCGATTCTGAGAAGGTACTGATGAACAGAGTCTCGAAAATCGATAAGACTATTTTGTTTCAGATGGCGAGGGGAATGAGCAATATGGATTTGGAAAAACCGAATAGAATCGAAAGTAGCCAATAATTCAATAAGATAAGGATGCTTAGGATGAGTCAATGCAAAGTAGGCAGAGGTAAGCTAGGTATAGGCAAGCGCTAGGTTGATAGGCTTGCCATCTACTCCATTTCCGTTCTAACTACGCCACCAGTGCGTTCAGTTTTTTACGCATACTCTCTTTATCAAGGCCACCTTTAGGTCCAATGAAGACTAACCGTGACGAACGAGATTCATCATCTTCCCATGCATCTCCAACCGTCACATTGGCTCGCTGGCCCGTGCACTGAAATACACAGCGATGATCAGGACGATCGGTTAAATTTAAAATACCTTTCATGCGATAAGCATCAATTGAAAACTGTTGCAGTAGAGGATACAAACTTTGTAGATTAAGCGGTTGATCAGTTTCAAAGCTGAATGTTTCGAAATCATGGTTCACGTGATGACAGTGCTCATCATGACAATCATGGTGCTGGCATTCCCTTTGATCAGCCGCTATTTTGTTAGTGACAAAGCGCGTACTTTCAGGGGCATCAAATAAGATAGGTAAATCCACTTCGCCGAATGAAATATCAATCAATTTAGCAAACGGAGCTTGTACTCGGCACCATGCTTTGACTTGCTCTAGTTTATCAGCATCGACTAGGTCAACTTTATTAACCAGAACAATGTCAGCCACTTGAATTTGCTGCTTCGACAACGTCTCCATTGGGCCTTCTAGCCCTAAAATGTTTTCCGCATCGATCGTCGTCACGATTGCATTTAAAGGTGCGTGTGCTTGCAGTTCCGGATCTTCAAATTGAAGTGCCACTTCTTTGGGTTCTGCGATACCTGAAGTTTCAACAATAATATGGTCTGGGCGTTCCTCTAATGCGAGTAAACGCATTACCGAAACGACTAGTCCTTCTGCAAGGTTACAACAGATACAGCCATTCTCTAGGCTGATCATATTTTCACTTTCAGATTTAACTAACTCCGCATCAACATTGATTGATCCAAAATCATTGACGATCACAGCCATGCGCATTCCATTTGCATTGGTTAATATATGGTTTAGTAGGGTCGTTTTCCCTGCTCCTAAAAATCCGGCTAAAATTGTTACTGGAATAGGCTTCTTGCTCATAGCATGCTCTCTTTCGATTTTCGTTGTCTATATTTACTCGGTAAGCAATAAAAAAGGTTGAGCTAATGCCCAACCTTTTAAGTCAGGATAACTTAGCCAGTAACTTTGTTGCGAACCGCTTCACCTGGGTTTGAATCTAACAACATTTCACCAGCTTCAATGATAGGTGTCCCGTTTACAAGTACGTATTTCATGCCTGTAGAAAGGGCATTTGGTTTATCAAATGTTGCAACGGCTTTTACTTCATCAAGTTTGAAAATAGCTAAATCAGCATCTTTACCTACTTGAATACGACCTTTATTTGCCATTTGTGGCACAGCATCCTCAAGAATACGACATGCGTTTAAGCTAGTTCTTTCCATCGCTTCTACTAGTGTTACCGCTTTGTATTCCTCGACATATTTTTCAATAAAACGAGAGAAACAAGCAAGTGAGCGAGGGTGAGCTATTGCGTTGCTTGGAAGTGGCCATACATCACCTTCAATTAATACGCCTTTATCATCCATCCAAGGCATTGCATCTGAAGCGATAGCTGCACCTGGGAACAATACTGAACGGTCCATTTTAGCGCGATCTTCTTTGTTCTCATCGGGTTTTAAGAAGTGCATGACAACCACGGTACCGGGCGCTGATGCTTGTAGTTCAGTGACTTTTTCTTGGTTTAGTGCTTTACCATTCGCTTCCATGTAGCTAGCGCTTGGTACACCCCAACGTTGTAACCAATCGTCACCACGGAAAACTTCTGCGCCAATAACGGAAGAGCCAGCACCATAAGGATAAGCTTCAGTAGTAACGGCTAAACCTTGATCAATGGCGGATTGAACTAAATCGGCACAATCTTCGATATCTTGTACTGACGTGCTGTTGAGGTGACAAATGTGCATGTGTGCACCCGTTGTCGCCGACAGGCTAATGAGTTCTTGGTATGCTTCAAAGCTTGATTTTGGCTCTGCGCTGTTTAGGTAACGAACGTGAGTGTAAGTTGGTACTTCATAGCGTTTTGCTAGTTTAGCAAGATCATAGTACTCTTTGTGGCCATAACCTGGTGCGTAACCCGCGTTAATACCAATGCCTAAGCCCCCCTCTTTAAGACCTTGCTCAACCGAGCCCAGAATTTGTTTTAATTCATCTGGGGTTGCTAGGGTATTTTGCCAATTGTTTTTAGAAAAAGCTTTCTGGAACCAAACAATCGTACCATCAGGAGCAGGCATCGTAGGTTCTTTTGCTTGAATACGAGCGTAAGTCCATGCTACAGAAGCGCCGTAATTAATCGGGCGACCTTCAGCAGCAGTAATATCGTAGTACGTTCCGATTGGGAATAGACCAGATTCCATCTCAAGAGCGGTGGTTACGCCATCGAATGCTTGAGCACGGGCAGCAGGAAGTTGTTGTCCGTGAGCGTGCATATCGATAAAGCCAGGTGCAACCACGAGACCTTCAGCATCGATGATTGTTTTGCCTTGCAGCTTTTTGTCTGAGATTGCAGCAATACGCTTACCTTTAATACCGACGTGACGAATTGCGTCGAGTCCAGTTTCAGGATCAACAACACGGCCATTTTCGATAACGATATCAAATGGCCCTTTCTCGTTAGGCATCAGTTTGATGTTTT
Source organism: Vibrio sp. 10N.247.310.98 (assembly GCF_041467395.1). Taxonomy (NCBI): domain Bacteria; kingdom Pseudomonadati; phylum Pseudomonadota; class Gammaproteobacteria; order Vibrionales; family Vibrionaceae; genus Vibrio; species Vibrio sp. 10N.247.310.98. The sequence goes on from NZ_JBFSUL010000010.1 coordinate 4,842, forward strand.
GGCCAACCAGTTTTTCAGGGGCTGCATGTAAAACAGAGGCAAAAGGCAGTGCCGCAGCCCCAACCGCTAACTTAGTCAAAGTCGAACGTTTATCTGTATCGACACCATCAAGTAATACTTGCGTAGCGTCCAATTCATTTGGGTCGTAATTTTTCATATTGATACCTGTTATGTTTGTTGTAAAAGAATATTAGTTCATGATTGCTATGAAAACTATGCTGCATGTAGAAAAATCAATCGATTGACTAACACCCACCTTTCCATCATTAGAATCCACTGCCAACCGTTATATAAAACGCGCTGTCAACGTCACTAAAAGCGAGGTCTACCCCCATGTGTAACCCATATCGGCAAGCTATCTGATAGCGAAATCCAGCACCATACGCATCGACACTTTCATCGTCTGACAGACTGCCCTCTACTGTCGCTTTATCCAGGCCATAAAACGCAGAAACGGTCCAACGATTATCAATCGCATTATCGTATTCCGCGACAACACCCAGCCCAGAGGTCACCGAGCTTTCGCCCATAAAATATTGAATAACGCCATTGATAGCGTTATTCACATCTTCATTACTGGTCTCAAACTCTACCGAGCTCTGGCCAATAATCTGTTTAACACCCAGCATCAATGGTGTGTTTGCCACTCGAAACTGGAGCTGCTGAAGCGCAGCGACTCCCGAGGTTTTTGTGCCGAATTGAATCGTTTTGTTGTACGACGCACCTATACTGAACTCTTTGAAAATATCGAGGTTCGCCTTTCCAGCGCCAACGCCACCCGTATATCGAATGGTATCTTTTAGCCACGACGGTATCACCGTTAATGTCGGTATCAGAACCTGCGCCATATTCAAAGTCCCCACCATGAATAAAGACATACACGGGTAATGACTCTGAACCATTGATCTCCGAAGGACGCCAAATATTAAGATTCAAGCAATCTTCAGATTGCTCTTGCTGGGTTATTTTAAGCTGTGGGCACACGGCGCCAAATTGTGTCGCATCTATAGCGCTATCAGCATTGTGTTCTAATTGACGGAGTGACTGTGCTGAAAACGTTGTTGATCGGCGTAAGTGATTCCTTTAAACGCTTCAATGGATACGCGTTGCTCGTCACCTGCTAAGGTATTGATCACAACAGACTCTCTATTTGCGAAAAGAGTCGCGTCCCCGATGGATACTGAAACCTGCTCTGTTGGTAAAGTCTGAAGCGGTTCTGGCTTAATAGGACGTGAGCTGGTTTCATCACTACCCCACGCAGAAAGAGCAACAGTGATAGCGATAACCATGAGTGAGCGATGCGTTAAATTCATGGTTGTACCCATAAATGTGTTCGGCCATCTGACCTGATATTGGTATCATCAAACCTGAGAATCCCTATGCTCAGCCATGCTCATTTCTGGAGTATTTGAAGTATTTTTTCTTTATGGTGCGATATTAATTCACTCTTTAAATTTGAATAAATCGCTTATGCAGGACGTGATCCTACATATATTCACTACCGTGAGTGGATGTCGCTTTTTATTTATCACAAAGACTTCTTGTTGTACCTTCTTTGGCTGACTATCTAGGGTTGATAAAATTTCAACGGGTTCTTGAAACAGCTCTATAGGGGGTTGCTGTGACTCTCCTTCTGAAGCTTCAAACTCATCAAAGAACCCAAACATGTTATTAGAGTCCGATGGCATAGTTAGCACCAAACGTAAGTTTCGAGGCCAAAGCCAATATTGTTGAGGTCTGTTTTGACTTGACCCGAAGAGGTCCAAGGTAGAAGTGCGTCGATATCAGGCTCTGCTTTCGCGAGCTCTTTCATGCACTTGACCATGTAGTCTTAGAGGATAAGACCGTTGGCTTTTGCAGTCTCGACGATACTGTAAAGCATCGCGCTCGCCTCAGCACCGTTTGGTGTGTTGGAGAATAGCCAATTTTTCCTGCCAATAACCAGCGGTTTAATTGCGCGTTCAGCGCGATTATTATCAATAGATAAGTGACCATCGTCGATATAACGAATGAGTTTAGGCCATTGCCCGAGCGTGTACTTTATTGCTTTGCCTAGTGGGCTAGAGCCTATCACCTTCTGGGTTGTCATCCATTGGTAAAGCTCATCCAGTATCGGCTTGGCATACGCTTAACGCTCTGCTTTGCGTTCTTCGGCAGGCGCACCTTTTAAGCGTGATTCTATCCCGTAGAGCTTTTGGGGTTTAGCCAGCACTTTATCAGCCTTGCCCGATTTACCTTCCCCTTGAAGCTTCTTCGCGTCCATGAACTTGCGTTAAGCACCCCACATTAGTGACGTGATGCAGACCATGATAAGCCGTGTAGCCATCGGTTTGTAGATAACCGTTGTAGTCACCTAAAAAGTCCACGGGGCACACCCTCGCGCGACTGTTTTGATAGTCGTACAAGGCGATTTTTTCACATTCGGCAGTGCCGCTTCGGGCGAGTCAGCGCCTGAGCAGTAAAGCCACATATAACACTGCTTCTCTTCTTTGAGCACATTGAGCGGCGTTTCATCCGCCTGAACCACCACTTGTTGAAGTAGGTTCTCCTTCAAGGCCACATACAGCGGGGCGAACTTCTCACTGACTTGGATAACCCACCTTGCCATGGTGGCGCGTGATAGCTCGATACCCGACTGGGTAAACAGCGATCATCAATCAATGCATTGGGTGCTAACTCTTGTCCTCCACCCGCTAAGCGACCATTACAAAAAGCACCAACAAGGATCTCGCCGGTAAAGCTGCCTTTGTCTATGGGCAACGTGCCACTGTAGGGCTTAAAGCCAAGTGCTTTCACCACACCTGTTAGTGTATACGCACCGCCACCGAGAAAATCTTTAAGCTCGACTGGCGTTTCAGCTGTGACTTCAGCACCAAAACCCGCCGCAGCGACATTCATAAAATAGCGGTCATTCGCACGCGCGCTATCCACCGCAAACGCCTTGCCTTCCAGCGCTAGTTCAAAAGCACCCGAAATATCGTTAGGTATTCCCGTTGCGGTAGCAAAATCATTCACAGTGCCCATTGGGATAAGCGCCAGTTGTGGTCTTTCACTGGCACGGAACTGGTTGAGCGCGTTAACGGCTTCATTCACCGTTCCATCGCCACCGACAACAATCAGACGCTTAACACCATCGCATATTGCCTCGCTTACCAAACGAAACATGTCCGACGATTCCCAAGTCACTCTAACTTGCAGGTCAATATCATTGTCCCTCGCCGCAAAGATGGCTTGCCTTAATTCCGGGGTATTGGCTTTCTTTCCGTTTAAAATCACGCGAATGCTGTCCATGGCTATGTCCTTGTATAGGCTAACTTGATAACTCTTTTGCTGCCGCTTTGATCTTAGCTCGTAACCACTTATGGCTTGGTTCATTAGTACGGCTTGGATGCCAAATCATACACATATCGAGGTCTTCCAACTCGAAGGGCAATGGCAGTGTTTTTACCGCGTACTTTTCAGCAAAACAATGCACTGATGAAATAGGCATTACTCCGATGTACTCAGAGCCTTCGATAACAGGAAGCATCTCTACAACGCCCGCTGCGCGATACACGATTCTACGTTTCTCAAGGTCACTATAGTGCTCAGAGCTTAATAAGCTTTTGCGCGCATGCCACCTAGAGACCACCACATGCTCGAGTGCTAAGAACTGTTCCATATCGATGGTATCGCCAACCGTAGGATGATCACTACTACACACCACGACCAGCTCTTCTGTAGAAATCACCTCGTGCTTAAGCATGGTTCTTCCTTTAGGCGTCATATCAACAATCACGTCGTGTCTTTGCAGCCTTAAATCAGACTCATAGTCTTCGGTAAACAGAGGATGAACCTCTAACGCGATACCTGGTGCGACTTGGCTGATTAACCGCATGACTTTTGGCATCATTTCGTAGCTCGCCGCCGAGACGCAGGCAATGGAAAACACGCGGCCTGAGGTTTTAGGATCGAAGTCTCTTGATGCGGATAAGGTAGAAGTAAAGTTTTTAAGTGCAGCGGCCATTGCAGGATAGATATCAATAGCGAATGTGGTTGGCTCTACGCCTGATGTGGTGCGATGAAACAGTGGCTCATCATAGATATCTCTCAACCTTGCAAGTGCTTTACTCACTGCTGGTTGGCTTATATCCATGCGATTAGCAGCTCTAGATAAGTTCTGCTCTTCATAGATAGCAACAAATATAGGAATTAGATTTAGTTCGGTACTTTTCATACAGTTCCATATTAAAGAAGCAGGTTCCCCATAGTAGAGAACCTGCCGATTATGTTCGATGCGAATGACTAAAGTTTGCTACTTAGTTCTATCTTTTAAGTCTGGCAAGGCTTTAGGGATTTTCAAGCGAGCAGCAATTGAACGAGAATTGCTTGAGTTTGATGTGTCACTGGGCAAGTTACGTAACCCTTTCCATAAACGAGTGAATACGTTTTTATCTTCACATCCTTGTTGAAGGGCTTCGCTATCTTCTAGCCAACGCTTTTGTCCATTTGATTTACCATGTTGCGCTTTATCCAGTTGCACTTTATTCAGTTCTAACTGAGAGGTTTGGTTTCGCAATTGACGGTAGATAAAGGTTCTTAATGCAGCCCAATTACCTTGCTTAACTAAACGACGTAGTACCAGCCAACTCGGTGTTGGGCGGTTTGCGTAGTAACGCTTAACCGAAACAATCAACGCAATGCAGACTAACAACACCAAACCAACACTAATAAACACCGACATGTAGGCTTTGATGAAAGATTGGACTGTGTGTTTGGCTTCAAACACTTCGCCTTTTATCACCACGTTTTCAAGGCGTTGATTTTTGCTGTCCCACCACTGAAATGAAAACTCTGGCAGCGTAAACTCACCACCCTGCTGAATCACATATACAGTCTGTTCAACTCGGCTTGAGCGATAATCACCACGTTCTTGAGTGTCATCCAAACGGTTGGGCTGTGGGTAAGCTTGGAACTGCTTAGTGGACTTATTGGTTAGCACATCTGGCAGCAACACAGAAAAGCTGTCTTTTGCCTTAATCGTGATAGTTCGAGTAATAGCATCGCCAACTTTTAGCTCTTCACTTGAGCGTTGCCATTGCTGCTCTATATCTACTTCTGTCGCAGAAAACCAAGGCGTTTCATTATCGAGTAAACCTGAAGGCAACGAAGCTTCAAACTTAATCGGCTGCGTGTAAAGCGTACCGCCCACGTTTGAACCATCAGGAGCAGAAACTTGGATACGAACCGGTACGGTTGGAATAACAAACTCACCGGAAGTCATCGGATAAAGCGTCACTTCCCAACGCTGACGTGACCATGTAGTACCACCGACTCTTTCTGTGTAGTTCGTCGCGAGTTGGTTACGCTGCTTAGCGATAACGTTAGGGATTTCGATACTGCCGATTCGAGTGCCGCCCGTTAACCAGCGCGGTGTCGCCACCTCAATGTTCAGAATGACCTGCTCATTTACGCTGACTTTGCCCGGCGTTATTTTGTCGCCTGACTTGGGTTTCTCGCCAATCCAAGCGATAAGCTCAACGTCACCACTTTTTTGCAGATCGAAGATATCGGCAGCAGAAGCAACAGCAGGAAAAAACCAACTCAACATAAGAGTCATCGACAACAACCATGTGCGGGCTGTGAATCGCGCTCGCTTTGATTGAATCGCTTCAAGAGCTAAATCATATCGACTCATTGCGTTTGCTCCTGTTTTGACGCTTGTTCGATGGAAGGCGCAGGATCTCTTAACTGAATTTGGAATTTGGATTTCAAGAAGAACTTAGGATCGGCTTCTACTCGCTTTAACCACTTGTCGGCAAGCTCTTGGCTGCCCAAAATCTCATTCGCGTTAAGTGTTTCCTTAAGCATCAATTCCGCTACCGTTTCTTCTTCAGCGCCATCACCCGTTCGCGGCTGATCGTCTTCGAGTTCTAAAGATTCTTCAGGGCCATCTGTGGTTCCAGACTGGCTTTCACTGGTTCGGTTTACCTCTTCGACAATTCCACTAAGCACAGCAAGATTGTTCTCCACATCCGTTCTTAGTTCTGGTGACAGATCCTCTTTCTCACTTAATGATTTCAAGAGGTCTCGTGCGGCAAGGTATTCACGCTGCCTAGCTAACGCACTCGCTGCATTGTACAAACCAAGGTCAGTTTTGGTTTGCAAAAACGCACTGTGAGCGAGCTTAAAATCACGAGCATAGTAATAAGCCGCGCCCTTTCGCATTGGGTCAGTAAAATGTTTGGCAGCTTGAAGATATTCTTTCTGATTCAACAGGCGTTGACCTTGTTGGTCGGGCGTTAACCATAAGTCCCACCACCATTGAGCTGTTTTGTCCCAAGTAGTAACCGACTCCACCACAACTGGTTTCTCAGCGGTTAAGTTGACTGTTTTCGCCAAAGTGTCTGGTGAATACATGCTGCTTGTGATCATCAAACCAACGACACACCACTGCACCAACCACCCTTTTCTGAACCATAGCAACATAATGAAAGCCATTGGAATAAGCAGTCCATAGCCCATGTCTTTCCAAGGCATTGAAGATTCGCCGTTGAGCTGCATGTTTCTTTCAACCGCTCTGTTCAGTTGTTGGATATCCGAATCATCAACGGTCACTTCAATCACTCGTCCACCCGTCTTACTCGCTAAGTTACGCAGTGAATCTAGGTCGACAGGGTTATCGCTCACCACATCGCTATTTCCGGCAGCCAAAATCAGCAGCTGATATGGGTTTTCGTTAAAGAAAGTTTCAAAAGCTCGTGTGGTACTTGGATTCACACCATCTGATACCAACAACACTGACGAACCTAACTCACCAGACAATTGCTGATTGATGAGCGGCAACGCTTCCTCTGCTGACTTACCTGAAACAGGCATGATATCGGGTGTGATAGCCGCTAGAAACGGTTCAAACACCTTGCTGTCTTGCGTGACGGGCATCGCCACGTGTGCGCTGCCTGCATAAACCACTAAGCCCGTATTACCGCCTTTGCGAGCTGCCAATAAGTCTCTAATTTTCTGCTTAGATCGTTCCAAGCGACTTGGAGGCAAATCTTTAGCAAGCATAGATTCACTATTATCAAGCACAACCAACATCGACGCTTTGTCTTCACCAAAAGGCGAAGCCTCACGCTGCCATGTTGGGCCAGAACAGATAATGATGGCGATAGTCACAATCACCACCAATAGCTTCAACGGCAGTTGCTTGCGCCAGCCTGTTTCGCCAATCGTCAATGCATCACGTAAATGTGTAGGTAAAATGTCTTTCCACGTTGGTTTGGTCTCTTCTCTCCAACGAACCCATAACAGGAAGAACATCGGAATAAAGGCCAACAACCACAAAGGTCGGATAAAATGAAACTGGGTAAAGAACTGTTGTATCGTGAGAGAATCAGGCATCACTCTCTCCTTTCAAATTCTTAGCCGAAGAAGCGAGCAGCGATCTTCGGCGTATCGTTGCTAAGCTGAATGCGGTCAAATACATCACTACAACAATCGCCATTAAGTAATGGTGCAGTCCCTGTTTAGGACGATAAGTGGTACTTTCATATAACTGTGGTTCTAGCTCACCAATCTGAGCGTAGGCTTTGGTCAGTTCGTCGCGGTTAAGCGCCTCAAAGGCTTCGCCACCAGACTCTTGAGCCACTCGTTTGATGGTTTCCATATCCAGAGCAACCTCTCCAACGGTTTGTGGGTCACCCATGGCGATCACGTGAATACGAACGCCTTTCGCCTTCGCCACTTTGGCGGCATCAATCGGTTCAACAAAGCTTCCCGTATCATTACCGTCGGTTAGTAAGATCACGACCTTCTCTTTTTCGTTGGCATCAACACTTGAATCTTGAACGGCAGCACTCTGCTTTTCGCTTTGTTCAAACACCTTAATCGCCAAGCCAATTGCATCACCCAAGTGCGTGCTTTGCCCTGCCATAGCGACATCGGTTTGATTAAGCAGTTCAAGCCATACATCTTGATCCGCGGTAAATGGTGTTTGTACAAACGCTGCATCACCAAAAAGAATCAAACCGAGTCGATCCCCTTTTCGGGTAGTCGCAAAATCAGCCAGCACTTCTTTGGTCGCGTCCAAACGAGATATTTTATCGCCCCGCTTAGAGGTAAAGTCTTGTTCTGCCATTGAGCCAGATAAATCGACCACTACCATCACATCACGACCTAATTGTTCGCGAACTTGCGGCTCACTAAGAATGGTTGGTTTAGCGAGCGCGCACACCACTAATGCCCAAGTAATAATGAGCGTGGTTCGTTGCCACCAGCTTGGTGTTAGCTGGCTTGCCCCTTCAGACGGCGCTTCACCAATAGCTTCAACCAATTCACTGAAAAATGGCACCTTGATGGCCATTTGCTTAGTTCGATAAGCTGGCACTACAAAGTAGACCAACAAAGGCAGAGGTAACGCGATAAACCACAGCGGATACGCAAATTCAAAGCTGGAAGATAAAACATCAAACATTGTCTTGCCCCTCAACCGTTACCTGTACATTCGGCTTGTGAAGCTTTAGCCACATCATCGCGGTTTGAATTACCTCTAAACGCTGTTCAAAGCTCAAACGCACATTAGTATCAATTAGGCTTTGCATCCATAATTCCGAAATTTCATCGGCAAAGAACGCATTGCTGTTTTCACTCGTGTTGGCGCTAACAGGCAGATAAGCGTTCAAACGGTTCACGTAAGCTTGGCCAAACAACTTGGCATTACTGCTGTCTAGGTAACGAAGCACCACTTTGAGGACTTTAAAGGTTCGTTCGGTTGAGTTCTTGTCTCTTGCATCCAGTACCATGAGTTCTTGAAGCGCTTCTTTGCGATAACGGTTATTCCACCACCTTAACGCCAAGCGATAAGCCAGATAGATAGCGACCAATAACAGAATAACGCCAAGGATCTTCCAGCCGATCGTTTGAGGAGCCCAGCTCACACTGTCAGGAATCGCTACATCGTGCAGTTCGCGGAGGATATAGGTACTTGGGGGAGTATGTTCAACAGCCATTTAGCGCCCTCCCACTAGTTTCTGCAGCTGTGATATGTGATTGCCCGACGTGTCTAATTCTATATAAGGGAGGTTTTTCATCGCCATCAATTTAGCAAGGGACAGTTTCTGAAGTGCCGCTTTTTGGGCAAGGCTTTCACTTGCGAGGTTAACCTTAGATTGGCTATCCAGATTAAGTTGAAAGCGACCATCACCCATCACCCAGTTTGCGCTTGCAAGATCTTGAGGCAATGACTGTTCTAATGAATCGGTGACCATAATGGCCAAGATATCGTTGTGTTGCTGTAACTGCTTTAGTCGATCGAGATGTTGTTCTCGGCAGTCTCGCCAGTCACTAATGAATATCAAGGTTGATTGCTTGAGTCTCATTCGTTTGATCAGTTCAATCCACTGGCTAAAACCAACATTATCGCCATCACTTACATTGACGCCTAAGCTTTGATTGGCTTTGGTAAGATGTTTTAGCTGAGCCAACAAATCAGATTGAGAACGTTGAGCTTTGGTATGAAACAGTTTTTGGTGCGAGGCCAAAACGAAGCCGACACGATCACCATCTTTCAGCACTCGCCATCCACACAATGCCGCCACTTCGGCAGCCACAACAGATTTCATGGTGTTTTGAGACGCAAAGAACATCGAACTGCGCTGATCGACACAGATCATCACATTACGGTCTTTCTCTTCGGTATAGCTACGAACATGAGGCTTACCCGTTCGCATCGTAACTTTCCAATCGAGATTACGGATATCATCACCCAATTGGTAATGACGTAATTCTTCGAAGTTCAAACCACGACCACGGAACAAAGAGTTATGTCTGCCCGAAAGTACGCTGCCCGCTTTTAAATGAGGTAACAGTGAAAACGACTCAGCTTGAGCCTGAATTCGCACTAACCTTGAATAATCACAATACAGTCGTGGATCAAGGCCTTGCGATTTGGGAGCTTGTGTTGGCTTCGCCATGACGCCCCCTAGTTATCCAATCTCAACATTATCGAGCAGTTCTTCAACCACTCTTTGATGGTCAACACCATCGGCCAATGCGTCGTAAGACAACGAGAATCGGTGACCTAATACGGTTGGTAACATGGCACGCACATCGTCCAACATGACATGGTCACGTCCTTGCAACCATGCATAAGCGCGAGCACATTTATCCAACGCGATGGAAGCACGCGGACTTGAACCAATCTCAATCCATTTAGACAAGTTTGATTCTGGGTAACGCTCTGGCTTACGAGTTGCCATCACCAAGGCCACAATGTAGTTCTCAACTAAATCAGAAACGGCAATGTCTGGAAGTTGGCGCCGAGCTTCAAGTACCAACTCAGGTTCAATATGTTGTGGCGTGACTAATTCTGAACTGGTCTCGCTACCGAGTTCCTCACTGCGCACAAGTCGAATGATGTCGCGTTCAGCTTCATCTTCTGGATAGTCGACTGTCACTTTCATAATGAAACGGTCCATTTGTGCTTCAGGCAGTGGATACGTACCTTCTTGCTCAACTGGGTTTTGTGTGGCTAGCACCATGAACAAATCTGGCAGGATGTGAGTTTGACCACCCACCGTAATCGTCCCTTCCGCCATCGCTTCAAGCAGAGCAGCCTGTACTTTTGCAGGCGCACGGTTCACTTCATCGGCTAATACAATGCTGTTGAAAATAGGACCCGGTTGGAAATGCAACTGAGGCTTTCCATCAAGCTCTTGATACACCTCCGTGCCCGTCACATCAGATGGCAGCAGGTCTGGCGTAAATTGAATTCGACCAAAACTGGTGTTCAGTAGATTCGCCAGCGATTTTACTGAGCGAGTTTTCGCTGTACCGGGAAGTCCCTCTAAAAGCACATGGCCATTAGTCAATAACCCTATCACCAGAGCCCGAACGACGTGGCTCTGACCGATAACACTTTTCTCTGTTTGTTCAATCAGTTGGTTTATTGCTTGTTGCGCATGGTTCATAGGTCTTCCCTTAATTCAATCTGGCTGCGTACATCCTACTCACAAGCTCCATAACTATTAGTTATAAACGCGATAATTGGTTACAAGCGGAATAAGCAGCAAGCTCGATAGCCAAGCTCACCTCATCGCTTTATTTAAACCTAGCTTTCAATTGGTTAATGGCTTCCGGCGGTGCCACTTTGCTCAATGATGAAATACATTGCTCAAACGCCTTTGGTACGCCCGGTATATGACTGTTTCGCGCCAACACTTCACACTGGGCATACAGGTGCTGTGGGTTGCGGCTAAATTGGTAAGCCTTATGCAGTGATTGACTTGCCGCAAGCACATCCGATTTTTCCAAAGCCAATCCGTACACATACCAATATTGAGGGTCGGTTTGCGCAGTTTCAGCGGCTTGTTTAAGGTAGTCCGTTGCTTGTTCGTAATCTTTCACACGAAGCAGAGACAATCCTGTGCTGTATGGCAAAACACTCGATTTAGGCTGAGCTTCAATACCTTGCTTCAAGGTCGACAACGCTTTTGCCTCGTTACCTTGCGCTCGATACAAATCCGCTAAATTGGCGTAGCTGTTTTCGAAATAAGGCTCAATCTCGATAGCGCCTAGATAAAACTCAATCGCTTTGTCGTGCTGGCCTAAATCTCGGTAAACGTTGCCTAGGTTAGTACGTCCAAATCCTCTGTCGGCATTAAATTGCTGTATTTCAATGTACTCTTCTAATGCAGGCTTGATTTGGTCTTTCTGCAGAGGGTTCATTTCTCCCCAATAACGCACTAATGCGCCTGCGGTTTCTGAACGAATCGACAATACAGGGTCTTTCAGTAGCGGCTCTAGAATTTGCCAACGGTCAGTGAATGGGAAACCAGACGAGCCTTGTACCACACCCAAACGGATCATTTCATCATCATGTTTCACCGCTCTTGCCAGCGAAATAAGCGTATTCTTACCCGTATTACCGCCCAAACGTTCTAAGCTCGATGCACGAATGATATTGCTTAAGCTAGAGTCCTGAGCCGAGTATGCCAACGCATCCTCTGCACCTCTGTGCCCTATCGAGTCAGCATAAAAGGCAACGGCAAAGTGCTGCTGATTACGATACTTAGAATCTGGGAACCACTCACCGATTTGCTTATCTGCCCACTGGTCGGTTTGATCTACATGACAGCTAGTGCACACGTTCGGCGTTTTAATGTGTTGGCTAATATCAGGACGTGGGATATGCCAACTGTGGTCACGCCTTGGGTCGACCTCCATGTAAGTCGTCTCTGGCATGTGACAAGTCGTGCATTGTGAAGCTTCAGTATTCGCTTCGTGGAATGTGTGCTTTTCAGGCGTGTATTCTGATGCAATATGACATTGGCTACACACGGCTTCTTCCGCAATTTTTAGTTCAGCGGTATGAGGATCGTGGCAGTTAGTACATGTGACGCCTTTTTCAGCCATCACGGATTGAAGGAAAGATCCGTAAACGTAATCTTCATCGTAGATTTGACCATCGTTGTGGTAAAGCTCTGGGGTAATCAAGCTCAAGCGATACTTATCAAAGAAAGACCCGTTAACGTGATCACCCGTTTCATTTAACTGAGTACGACGGCTGTGGCATTGAGCACAGGTTTGAACTTGATTGGTATGAATAATGTCTTTTGGTTGCAGAGTTGAATTGCCCTCTTGGTAGATCCACTCTTTTACCGATTTTGACAAGTCTCGATCAAAGCCATAATGTGCCGAGAATTGAACATCCTTTCCACCTTTGGCTGCGGTTTGCTGGTTATTTGTTTGCTGGGCTTGTTTAACGTGCTCACTCGCAGGGCCATGACACGCTTCACAACCGACATTAATCTCCGACCATGTGGTGTTGTAGGTATTACTCGCGCTATCGTAGTTCTTTTCTAGGTTCGTTGAATGGCAGTCGGCACACATGAAGTTCCAGTTTTGACCGCTACTGGTCCAGTAGAATTCATCAGTGCTAGTGGTATCAGGATAAAGGTGAAACCAGCGTTGACCGCCTTCACTCTTATCTCGAGAATCCCAAGCAAAAGGAATCAACTGCACACGGCCGTCTTCAAACTCAACCATGTATTGCTGAAGTGGTTCAAAGGCAAAGGTATAACTGATTTTGTAATCTTCGAATTGACCATCTGGCCCTTCAATGTTTACCCAGAATTCATCACCTTTGCGGAAAAAGCGATTAGGCTTTCCTTGATGGGTGATGGTTTGGTTATTGAAATCACCGAGTACGGAATCTTCGGTGGCATGCTTCATCGCCATGTCGTGATGAGAACCTTGCCATGCTTCCACTTCCGCGCTGTGACAGTCAATGCAAGCTTCAGATCCGACATATGTCGCTTGAGAGCTCGCATGCGAAGCTTCTGATAAAGCCTGTTCATTGGCATGCGTGTTGAAACTAAGTATCGACAACACGGGTAAAGATAACATTGCGGATAATACTGCAACTCGCTGGTGTTTCAATCCGTTCACTAGCAAGCACAACCATGCAGACATAACATTCCTTGTTTTTATACATCCTTATGCTTAATAAGGTAGACGCAAAAACAATGAATTTACAATTATTTAGTGGCAGCGAGCACGATAGTTGTGATTCATATTCACGACTGGTATTTACTCATCGATATGCGCAAAAAAAAGAGCTCTTAAGAGCTCTTTGTGTTTTCAGTTTCATTAAGCTATCAGTTTCAATAAACCAAAGCTTACTTGTTATGGTTCTCTTGAAGTTTTTCCATAACCTGATCCAAGCTAAAGCTTGCTGCTTTTTGGCGTGGTGGGTATTCAGCAAATGTTTCTAAGAATTTGCCCACATACGCTTGAGCAGGAACGAACATATAAGCGTGGTCTAACAACCAGTCGTAATATGTGTTCGAGGTAATATCTGCGTTTTCGTATGGGTCCATACGAAGGTTAAACAGCTTAGGAAGGCGTAACGTCACGAACGGTTCAGCCCAGATTTGCATCGTACCCGTTGCTCGTTGCTCCATGAACACCGCTTTCCATTGGTTATAACGAAGTGCTGCTAAATCACCATCATCGGTAAAGTAGAAGATCTCCGAACGACGACCTTTTTCTTCTTCACCCGTTAGATAAGGAAGAAAGTTATAACCATCTAGGTGAAGCTTAAACGTTTTATCACCTGCAGTATGGCCTTTGAGCAGTTTCTCTTTGATTTGATCATCACCTGCGGCTGCTACGAAGGTTGGCATCCAGTCCATGTGATGCATAATTTCGTTAGAGACACTGCCCGGTTCAATCTTACCAGGCCAACGAACCATTGCTGGTACACGGTATGCGCCTTCCCAGTTGGTGTTTTTCTCACCACGGAACGGGGTTGTGCCCGCATCAGGCCAAGAGTTCATGTGTGGACCATTATCCGTTGAGTAGAAAACAATCGTATTGTCTTTGATACCCAACTCATCCACTTGCTTCAATAGTTGCCCAACGTGTCGATCGTGCTCAACCATACCATCAGCGTAGTTACCGACACCGGTTACGCCTTTACTGTCGGCTTTCACGTGCGTTCTAAAGTGCATACGTGTCGCGTTCCACCACACGAAGAATGGTTTGTCCGCTTTCACTGCGCGATCCATAAAATCAAGTGCCGCGTCTAGTGTTTCTTCATCAACCGTTTCCATACGCTTACGCGTCAGTGGACCGGTATCTTCAATCTTGCCATCAGCGAATGACTTAATGACACCACGAGGGCCAAATTTCTTACGAAACTCAGGATCGGTTGGGTAATCTTCATTCTCTGGTTCTTCTTCAGCATTTAGGTGGTAAAGGTTGCCAAAAAATTCGTCAAACCCGTGTGCTGTTGGAAGGAATTCATCTTTATCGCCAAGGTGGTTTTTACCAAATTGACCTGTCATGTAACCCATAGGTTTCAGCATTTCTGCGATTGTCGCGTCTTCTGCTTGTAGGCCAATGTCTGCGCCCGGCAAACCTACTTTACTCAAACCCGTTCGTAACACACTTTGTCCCGTGATAAAGGTAGAGCGACCCGCAGTACAAGATTGCTCTGCGTAATAGTCCGTAAACATCATCCCTTCTTTCGCGATGCTATCAATATTCGGGGTTTTGTAACCCATGAGACCGAAGGTGTATGCACTCACATTGGATTGACCAATATCGTCCCCCCAAATAACCAATATATTTGGCTTTTCAGCCGCAAAAGTGGCGCTGGACGCGGCCATCATCGCTGTACCCAAAATCGCTAATCGACGTTTAGCGCCATATTTCGCTGTCATAGAAACCTCTTCGTAAGTTATTTGCATCCTGCCCTACAACGTATAGTCCATTTTTTACACATGCGCGAGATTCCCTAAGCTATTAATCTTTTTGTCATTTTTATTGAGATACGGATACAGAAATCATCGATAAGGTTTACGCCAACAAACATGATAAGGATCACACATACAAACTAAGGCTTTATTCTACGTACCCACTGGAGCTGATATTAATCAATAGGTTACCTAAGCATCATAACGATTGGTTATAAGCACTATAAAAGGACGTAACGGAATTTTGAGAATAACATTTGCTCATCGATGCGTTGTTCTAACGCATTAATCTTAAAAGTGAATCGGAGTCCTTATGGGTACTAAAATTAATAAACTAGCATTAGGTGTTGGCTTATTAGCAGCTTCTTCAGCGGCAACAGCAGCGGAAAAACCGAATATTCTTGCTATCTGGGGTGATGACATTGGTGTTTTCAACATCAGTGCATACAACAACGGTATGATGGGTTACGAAACGCCAAACATTGACCGTATTGCGAATGAAGGCGCACTATTTACTGACCACTACGGTCAACAATCGTGTACTGCTGGTCGTGCTGCATTCCTAACCGGTCAAGAACCTTTCCGTACTGGTCTATTGACTATCGGTATGCCAGGTTCGGACCACGGTATCCCTGATTGGGCTCCAACGATTGCAGACCTTCTGAAAGAACAGGGCTACATGACCGCTCAGTTTGGTAAGAATCATATGGGTGACCAAGACAAACACCTTCCAACGAACCACGGCTTTGACCAGTTCTTCGGTAACCTATACCACTTAAATGCAGAAGAAGAGCCTGAAACATATTACTACCCTAAAGACCCAGAGTTCCGTAAGAACTACGGCCCTCGTGGTGTAATCAAGTCTACTGCTGACGGTAAGATTGAAGATACTGGCCCAATGACGCGTAAGCGTATGGAGCATGCGGATGAAGAGTTCCTAGAAGAATCTCTAGCATTCATGGAAAAAGCGGTAAAAGCTGACAAACCATTCTTCATCTGGCACAACACCACTCGTATGCACGTGTGGACTCGCCTACAAGAGAAATACCAAGGTAAGTCAGGTATCAGTATTTATGCTGATGGTATGTTAGAGCATGATGACCATGTTGGTGTGCTTCTAGACAAGCTGGATGAACTAAAAATCGCTGACAACACTATCGTAATTTACTCTACCGATAACGGTGCTGAAACGGTTTCTTGGCCTGATGGCGGCGCAACTTACTTCCACGGTGAGAAAGGTACAACTTACGAAGGTGGTATGCGTGTGCCTCAGCTAGTTCGCTGGCCTGGGACTATCAAACCTGGAACTAAAATCAACGATATCATGGGCCACCAAGACTGGATTCCTACTCTACTAGCAGCCGCTGGTGATGATAAAGTGGTTGAGAAGCTAGCATCTGACAAAGGTGCAACTTACAACGGTAAAAACTGGCGCGTACACCTAGATGGTTACAACTTCCTGCCTTACTTCCAAGGTAAAGAAGAGAAAGGCCCTCGTGACAGCATGCTTTACTTCTCTGCTAACGCTGAGCTAAACGCAGTACGTTGGAATGACTTCAAGATTTCGTTTGCTGTGATGGATGGTAACATTGTGGATGCAGTTCGTTTCCAACCAAACTGGCCTCAAGTTGTTCACCTACGTGCTGACCCATTCGAGAAAGCACCGCACGAGTCTGGTATGTACCTACGCTGGATGGCAGACAACATGTGGTTATTCGTTCCAGTAGGAAATCAGGTTCAAGAGTTTATGACGACGCTACCAGATTACCCTATGCAGAATAGCCAAGTACTGAACCCAGGTAACTTCAACCAGAATGCTTACATGCTTCAAGGTAAACTTAAGCAACTAGAAGCAGCCGCAGCACAAGCTAAATAAGCTACTCTAGATTAAAAATGTAATAACGAAGCCGTGGTGACTGAATGCAGTGACCGCGGCTTTTTAGTATCCAATACAAATAACATAAGACGCGAACCGCCAACTAGTACAATTCACACCCAACCTACCCTCTCATTTTTCAAAAATAAAAACTCACACTAGTCAATGTGAACCTTAATATATGACCGTTGCGTTAAGATTTCGCAAATTTTTTCAAATCCTTATGACATGACTTGAATTGGAGTTCTTACCATGCGATTGTAGTTCAACTGCCCATAAACAACTGTATGATTATGAAAACATTAAAATCCATCGCGCTGCTTTCCACAATTATCGCAGCGCCACAAGTGTTAGCTGACGTAACAATTGAAGTTCCTTCTAGCGCAGATGCTTTAGTCGAAGTCTTAGCTGTTAATGAGGCTAAACCTGATCTCGACGGTGGTTTCTTCTCTTCGAGCAAAACGATCACCGTTCCAGATGGCGTAAACCAAATCGTTTTCAAATATCAACTGGCTTTCAGCCAAGGTAACGACCGAGAGTTTGTCGATAGCGATACCATTATTGCTACTTTTGATGCGACAGACACAGCATTGACGTTTGACATGCCTAAGTTCCGTAACACCAACGAAGCGAAAAAAGGCCTTCAAAACTTAGATTGGAAACTGGTTGATGAAAACCAAAATGCAATCAGTGTTAAGCAAGACAAACTTATCAAAGATGGCATGCAGATTGGTCGTAAGTACCCGCAAGAAGCGAAGGAGTACAACCAGAAAGGCGGCATCGCAGCACTTACAGTAGGTGCTAGCGCGGGCGCAGCAGTTGTAGCACAACCCGTAACGCTTCCAGCAAAGATTGACGGAAATGCGGCGAATACAGCTGAAGAAATGTTGTATTTCTGGTACGAAAAAGCGGATGCTGAAACGAAGCAGAAATTCAAAGACTACGTGAACAAGTAGCTCAATGGTCTTAATTTAAAAACGAAAGAAGCTGGCGCACTGCCAACTTCTTTTTTGTCTTCATCTAGATGATTTAGGCTTATATAGATTAAGCAGACTCAGTCGATAACACTTTTCCATCTACTTTTGTTGGCCACCCTAGCGCTTTGTATTCAGCTGCTAGTAAATGGGCACAGCGGCTAGAAATTCTGGTCAAAATCAGCTTTAGCTAAGTAACCTTGAACAAGCTCTCGATATTGCTGCTTCAATGGCGCTTCAATAAAGCTCGCGTCTATCGCATTCAAACTAAACAGCGCTAACTCCTGATGCGTCATCTCATGAGCTTTGCTCACCGCATTAAAGTTATCCGACATGTAACCACCAAAATAAGCAGGGTCATCCGAGTTAATCGTTACAGCCACACCCTTTCTGAGCAGTTCGACAATGTTGTGGTCTTCCATCACATCGAATACACGCAATTTAATATTCGACAGTGGGCACACCGTCAGTGGCATTTTGGTTTCAATCAGCTCTTCGATTAGAGCTTCGTCTGTCATGCACTGGACACCATGATCCACTCGACTCACGCTGAGCATTTCAATCGCATCGACAATGTTTTGAGCCGGCCCTTCTTCTCCTGCATGCGCCACCGTCAAGAAGCCCGCTTGTTTTGCTTGTTGGAATACACGCTTGAACTTCTCTGGTGGGTGTCCTAATTCAGAAGAGTCCAGTCCAACCCCGACGATCTTATCTTGATGCTTCAATACCTCTGCGAACGTTTGAATGGCGCTCTCTTCAGATAAATGGCGCAGAAAACATGCGATGATTTGAGAGGTAATGCCCAACTCTTTATGACCCTGTTCAAGCGCACGATGAATGCCGTTAATAGCGGTGTCGAATGCAATGCCACGATCGGTATGTGTCTGAGGATCAAAGAAAATCTCAGTATGGATAACATTGTCGGCTTTACAGCGTTCTAGATAAGCCCATGTTAAGTCGTAGAAATCCTGTTCTGTGCGCAGTGCATCAGCACCTTGATAATAGATATCCAGAAATGACTGTAAATCATCAAATTCGTATGCGCGTCTTAGTTGCTCTGGGGATGAATAAGGCAGCTCAATGCCATTGCGTTGAGCAAGCTGGAAAAGTAACTCAGGTTCGAGCGAACCTTCAATGTGTAAATGCAACTCTACTTTTGGGAGCCCTTGAATAAATGCGTTCATATTTCACCTACTATGGATTTTAGGTGTGCACTTACTCTGAATAATAGACAGGAGGTTTTCTTGAACGCCATTACAAAGAGTAAGAACACAATTGTGATCTAAACCCTTCGTAATCAGCACTTTGCGGGAGCTGGTAGAGACCCCCAAACCATATCATTGGGGTTATACGAAGCAAACGGTTGCTACTATACAGAGTTTAATGGGAATTTCACTAATCAATTGCTCATTAACCGATTTCTAAAGCAGGAACCTGTTTGGTTCGATCTCAACGGTAATCTGGTCGTATTCTCGACATCAGCAACATATCGATGTACTTACCCGCTTTGAACGTACTGAGTCTTTTTGTGCCTTCTAACTGAAAGCCTACACGTTCATACAAAGCAATAGCGGCGTGGTTATCGGCATGAACCTCTAACTCAAGACGCACGAGATTAAGCCAGTTATCCGCCTGATTGATCGCTTCTTGCATTAACGCCTTACCGACCCCTTTACCATGCATATCCGGGTGAATAGCAATACCAAAACCAGCGCAGTGCCTGTCTCTTACCTTGGTGGTCATGAATAAAGTAATGTGACCCACTACTTTGCCGGAGACTTCCGCAACCAGAGTGAAATGGTCTGAATGACCAAACAGTCGCTCCACTTGTTCAGAACTAAGATAAGGCTTTTGTGAGGTGTTTTCTGAAACTGAAGGGCGGCGATAAATATCGAAAATATCTTGGCTATCCGTTGCTTCTAAATGTCTAATTTGTATTTCCAAAGCGCTTCCTTATCCTATTATTTCTATCCATAAGCTAATTTTCATATTACGGATAGCAACGGGAACCTACAACCTTTAAAGGTGTAAGTGCCCGAAATAATTAAACAAATAGTAAGACTGAACTTAAACTTCTGCTTTGATGAGTATTTTTAAAATAGTGTGAATATCAGAATTTATAATCCACACCCACACTCGCTAATACTTGCTCGGAGTTATAGAAATCGATATTAGAATCTATGCTTCTTAAACCCAGTAAAGTAATGAACGCCCAATCTTTATAGCCCATCAAACCACCAAACTCATAAGCTAAGAATGCACCGAATTCATTCTCTTCACGTACTTGCCCGTAAATTGGATTCGACTCATCATATTCTCGATCACTTGCATCTAGGGTGACAACAAAACCATGACGACCGATTCTCTTCGCGTAGTTTAATTCAATACCATAACTATCGAAGCTGAGTGCTCCTCCTTCTGCGTCTGAGTGGAAATACACCATTGAAGGAACAAATAGACCTGCGTGGTTTGGTAAGATAAAGCGGTATCCTGCTTTGGCGTACACATAGGTTCTTTCCCTTTCCAGCAGCACAGTATCTTCCGGAGATAAGCCTTGGCTACCAGATAGCTCTTCATCAACATCTGATTGCCCAAATGCGAGATCCGTTCGAAAACCAGTTCCACCGATATTAGTGAGCTGCAGTCGTCCTACATTACCTTTCACATCCGTTTCATTTCGATTAACGCCAACAACATACGGATCCGTCCAAGCCTTACCCGAGATAAGCGTAGGAAGAACAGAAAAATCCAATATGGTGCCACCAGAAAGTTGATATCGATAACCGATCTCAAACGCAATGGTACCTGTTGCAATATCCTCTCGTGTCGTACCCGCATACACTTGGTGAGTCAGCGATTCGCCAAAAGTATATTGAACAGTACCCAAAAAGCCGAGTAGCCCTTGGTTTTCACTCTCCCCTTCCTGGGTGTTGGTGGCTTGATTCGAATCTTGTTCAGTACTCAAATTACTACTGTAAGAGTAGAAACCGGCCAATACACTGAAGTTACCGCTGAAGCCTTCACTTGGAGCAAGGCCACTGTATGCAGGCATTGAAGCCAATGCAGAAAAGACTACTGGTAAAACAAACCTCATATTCACATCCATTACTTGAATAATCACCAAATAACTATAAGCATCAAATAACTATAAGCATCAAAATGGAATTGTAACAAGCATTTAACAATATAAGTTTATTCGCTTGACGCTGTCGATATCGCTAACCATTCACTCAAAGACACAACAAATTGATCTATCACGATTGGGCTTTCGTAATACCTCTCGAAAATAACGGACAAAACTCAAAGGAAGACAATATGTTTAATAAATTAATCAAAACCATGTCAGTGCTAGTTGCGACGCTTCTTTTTACGGCTTTTGCTCACGCTGACCACCACGGAATGAAGAAAGATATCGTTGACGTGGCGGCTGAAAACGGCTCTTTCAACACCTTGGTAGCAGCGGTAAAAGCGGCAGGCTTAGTTGAAACATTGAAAGGTGACGGTCCCTTCACTGTGTTTGCGCCAACGGATGAAGCGTTCGCTGCGCTACCAGAAGGAACGGTTGATATGCTGTTGAAGCCAGAAAACAAAGACAAGCTGATTGCAGTACTGACCTATCATGTGGTGCCAGGGAAAATAATGGCGTCTGAAGTGATGAAACTTGATAGTGCCGTAACAGTGCAAGGCGAAGCGGTAATGGTAGGAATTGATCACGGCAACGTGATGGTCAACAAAGCGCAGGTCGTGATGGCAGATGTTGAAGCAAGCAATGGTGTTATCCATGTGATTGATGCTGTATTACTGCCTAAATAATAAAGATGAACACAAATCAAAGGTTCTTAAAGGGTGTGACAGGCTCACACCCTTTTGACGTTTAAATACCAAGTTAAGATCGGTATCAAACTAGCCGAACCTGCCTTTATATAAGCAAGAACCCGGATTACATAAACAAGCGCCCGAATATCAGAAAGGCCGCCATCGATACCACCTTCGTGAAGACCACTACCCAGATGCAGTCACCAATACTAGAGTGCGTCGCTTTCCCGAGTAGGAACACAAACAGAATCAACCCTAACACCCAACCTACTGTTGGAATCAATGACACCAGAGCAACGATAACAGCAATAGTAAGAAGGGATTTAAAATCTGCGACCACGAAAGACATTTTAGAGGCGATGTACATACAACATGCGGTGATTAATGCGTCCATCACAAACGCTAAAGCTTCAATACCCACTTTACTTCCTTCACTGATATTAGTTGAAGTGAATATTATCTCTAAAGAGATGATTTTTCTTGAATAAGAGAACAAAAAGCAGGTGAAAACTGTGTCAAAAATGAGATTACCGTTCGTCTGAAGGCATAGGTTTATTTGTTCGAGTCTTCTAAGCCTTTGACCAGTGCTCGCGACCGAGTCTGATTTGCTTTTTGATAGGCATCAAAGCCATCTTCGCGTTTACCTCCGAACAAACAAAGAAACGAGTTGATGACAAATGAAAAGAATGAGATGACGACAACAAAGAGAGGAAATAGCCCCGACACCCCAGCATCTAAGGCAAGAACGCCAACAGCGAAGGACAACATCGACACCAATGTATATAGTTTAGATCTACTCACATGACTCATGAACAACACTCCTTGTATTCATTCAATGTTTAGATTAGACAAATTATCTTGCACACAATTTGAACTCATCGACAATATCAATAGATCAGGAAAAGTTATCCTTAATAAGGTTCATTAATATTTCAAACTCGGTTTCTGTATCCCTAAGAACACGAGTCCGCCTATTCAGCTGCCTTGTCCATCTTCAACTATCTTTTCCATCACGTAATTGGTCAGCTTTACGCCACGCATTTCGACTTCCTGTTCATTTACTACCTTAAAGCCAAGGTGCTCATAAAAAGGCCTTGCGGTAATACTTACTTCAGAGAAATATCTCGATACGCCACGAACTCGACCCACAGTGAAAACATGTTCCATCAACGCTTTCCCGACACCCTTCCCTTGATATTCGTGGTGACAGAAAAAGTGATCAATCAAGCCGTTGGGTTGCAGGTCAGTATAGCCAACAACGCAGCCATCGAGCTCAGCCACAAAGGGTTGTAACCCATTCATACGCTTTTGCCATAACGCAAAGTCAAAGCTACTGGGTGCCCAAGCTTCGACTTGCTGTTGAGAATAATCTCGAACATTCACGTTACGTACGGTATGAAAGAAGATCTCCCACAGTGCTTTGTCATCACTCGCTTGATAGTTTCGAATTCTAACCACAACATACTCCTTTTTATCTTAAGTCCTTTCTGAGGTGCAAATAAACAGCTGAATCAGCAAGCTTTATAACCTAACAGCCTCAGCTTTAGAGCAAGATATCAACGATAAAACACAGCGAGCCAGATCGTCACCGTATCTTTATCTGTGCCAATAACCTTGTGCTTTTCTCTCGCAGCAATATTGGTGTAATCCCCTTTAGACAAGGTAACAACGCGTCCATCTTCAAACTCGATGACGCCTTGACCTTCTATCACCATCACCCATTCATTCTCATCTTGATCATACCAACCCTCTTCCGGGGAGCTGTGTCCATGCGACAATATTCTTTCAATTCGAACACTGTCGTTGGCAATCAGGTCATTGAATATTTCATTGGGTATTGATGAAGGAACATCATTGTAAATGTTTGGCATCAAGCTCTCCTAGCTAGTATTGAATTGATTAATAATTTGGGCCTTAGCTTCAGTTGTAAACCTAAGCAGTGGCACTCTTTCTGAAGTAAAAACGGTAATAGCCCACCAAGTTACTGCAGATAAACAGCGCCTCCATAACAACCGCTGTTGGCGAACCAACTAAATAATTGTGAACCAACCAAAAGCTGGTTCCGATGATCATCAATTCTCTTAATCGACGGTCATCTTTATTGAAGGCAGCAAAGGTCTGAAATACGGAGGCAAAGCAACTCAATATGCTGGTCAGCCCTGAGTAAGTCACTGCGGTTGCGACCACCGACATCGAAGAAAACAAATATTTAAACTTAGACGAGGTAGAAAATACGCTCGTCAAATAGCGAATCGTGGCAATCGTCATTAAGCTCGCCGCTGTCCATTGTTCAAGAAGGATAAAGTGACTCGAAATAAGAACGCCAGCAAAGAACAGACAAGTGACGATTTTCTTCCTTTCCTTGAATTGGAATGACAGAAGATCAAAACAAATGGCTATCGCGACTAATACTTGGGAAAGATAAAAGGCAGACACGGTGATTCCTTCAATAATAACATTCCGCCCTAGCCGCTTCTTTCACGGTGAATAATCGAATAAAACATACTAGGCGGTTACAACAAAACAGAGCAAACAGCGCTCTAAAGCTTCTATAAAAATCTAAAGCTTCAACACACCACTAATCACAGTGGTCGCAGAGCCGATTAACTTTATTCGCCCATTAGCCAATAATTCAGTCGACATATAGCCACCACGACGAGACGCCTGATAAGCACTGAAACTGCTTTTGTTGAGCTTTTCTGCCCAGTGTTGCGTCAATGCGCAATGTGCCGAGCCAGTCACAGGATCTTCATTAACCCCAACCCAAGGTGCAAAGTAGCGAGAAACAAAATCAAGTTCCGTATTTGCTGCCAATGCTGTCACCACTACACCTCGCCCTTGAATACCTTTTAACGCATCAAAGTTTGGTGAAAGCTCCAATAACACTTGTTCGTTGGAAACTTCGATTAACTGCTTAGAGTCAAATTCTCTGAATGAAACTACTTGATGCGGATCTAAACCTAGGTGTTCAAGCAGCGTGAGGTTGGGTTCAGAACGCAATGATAGCTGTGTACTAGGAAAATCAAGCTCGATAGACGATTCACAAACGGCGGCAGATAATTCCCCAGATAAGGTGTTAAACACGACCTTATCACCTGTCTCAAGCAGTCCTTGTTCTTTCATCACATGAACCGTTGCCAGTGTGCCATGTCCACACAGCTTCACTTCGACTTCGGGAGTGAACCATTTAAGCGTCATAGTGTTAAGCGCGAGAAAAGCCGTTTCAGATACCGCCATCTCTTCAGCGATTGAAAACATTAACGACTCATCCAACGGCTCTTTGGAGATACAGACCCCGGCAGGGTTCCCTTTAAACGCTTGAGTTGTAAACGAATCTACTTGATATATCTCTAAATCCACAATGGCTCCTAAATGCACAACATTTCCCAAACCGGCAATCATGGCTCGTTGGGACATAACCTAGATATTGCTGCCCACAATAAGCACAATCACCTTGTGCTACAAGTCTTTAGCAACAACTTTATCGATACTTATTGAGAAACGAAACAAATGATAAACAAAACGTTATAGAAGTGTTTTTAGGGATAAAAGAACATTGAACATAAGAGTAAATCGCGATGGCAAAACAAAGGAATAACGACGATTAATACGAGCGAAAACCCGAAAAAGGTAATCACCGCATCATTATTTAATGCTTAATATTTGCATAATAACTTGTAAGAATGGATATTATGATGAATATTAATTTAAATAATCCATTCACGGACAATAAACTGGAATACGTACTTGTGTTGAATACGATACGACGGAGTCATCCTTGCCTCACACGATAAAGGTTCGGTATCAAGTAGGAGTAGCAAGTTGCTATTTGCATGAAATGCATGAAGTTGAAGTTAAATTAAGTGCCTAAATTTGAATCATATCGCAAATTTTGGGCTACGATTTAGTTATCACGTACGAAAGGGAATCCGTCAGTGAAAGCGTTTTGCGTATCAATACTTGCGTCAACATCCTTTTTGGCTAGCCCTGTATTTGGCCAGCAGCATGATATTTATCTCTACAATTGGGATGAATTTTTATCTGACAGCGTCGTTACCCAGTTGAGTGATACCTACGGCATCTCACTAAAGCAGCAATATTTTTCTGACGAGTCCATTCGTGATGAAGTGCTATTGAGTGAACGACGAGGTGCGTTTGAATTGGTTGTCATTGAAAGTATGAAACTGAAAGCGCTGGCTAAACAGAACTTATTCCACAACCTGAGCGACTTGCAGCAATCCCTTTCAAGCAACTTTGACTCAAGATGGGTGGATGGGTGTGGCGAATATGGAATCCCCTACGCTTGGGGGACATCCGGCATCTTATACCGAAGCGGAAAAGTTGAGACTCCCAAGTCTTGGGGCGCTCTTCTAGACCCTGAAACCAAAACCAGCGGCCGAATCAGCATGTATTATGAGCCTACGGATTTGGTGAGTGCTGCGCTTCTGATGAATCAATTTGAGCCGTTTACCAACAACGAACAAGAACTTCGAGTCGCTTACAAAACGCTACAAGCACAGAAGCCTCACCTTGAAAGTAATGAATACGTTGTCGATTATATTCGTCATCCCGAACACTTAGCCAACATCGACCTCGCCTACGGATACTCAGGTGACAGCTATGTGCTTAATGATGCCGAACCTGAGGCATCTTGGGCCTACACAGTGCCTCTAGAAGGAACAACCTTATGGTTAGAGTGTATGGCTGCAATTAACAACGGAGAGCGATCTCCACAGGCAACCACGATTCTCTCCTTCTTATCGCAACCCGAAATCGCCGCTCAAAACGCAATGGATTCATGGTTTGCAACGCCAAGTTCAAAAGCAAAAGCACTCACTTCTCAGGAGTATCAAAACGATCCCGAGCTTTTCCCGAATAAAGAAGTATTAGATCGCAGCTACCTTTATCAGCCGTTAGAACCGAGTAGCATTCAAATTCGCAACCGTATTGTCGACAGTTTGAGATAACTCATGCCAGTATTGAAGAAGCTCTATTTTGTACTTTTACCAACGCTGACATTTGTGCTCCTGATAGCAGGAATCGTGATGTACAACTTCGCATCAAATCATGCTAAGCACATGTATTTGGACAAGGTGCAATCTGATGTGAACACCGCTTTAGTCGCGGCGGAATACGAGCAGCTCGGCTTGTCCTTACTAGTTAAAGATATCGGTTCTTCGTTGCAGTTCCTCCGCTACATTCAAAATCCTGGCGACTACACGACTCTATCGCTATTGGAAAAACGAGTACTCCGAGTATTAAGCCAGAATCACGTCAATCAATTTGGGCAACGCAATGTTTATATCGTGGACCCTAAGTTCAAATTAACGCTTTCGACTCTCAGAGCCGATCCTTTCGAGGGGCTAAAAATCCCTGACAAGATTTATGAAAGAGTCTTCGACATATACACCTCGTTAATCAGCAAGAAGGAACTCTCCTACGAAGGCTTCTCTTATGTCTCGATTAGTGGCGAGCTCAGATATTCGTATGTTGCGGCAATTGACCCTTACCTCCTTCCTCAAGATAAACGTGCAAGTAGCAGTTTAAATCGCTACATTTTGATTGCTGACGGACCTCTGATACAACTCTCTAGCTTATTAATCAAATACAATGACGATGACAATATTCAGTTCTTAATCGAGCCATCCTCAGACGCTGCCAACATTGAAAATACCCAATTCGTTATCAAATCAATTGAGCAAACCCAAGATAATATCAATGTGCAGATGACCAGCCGACATCTCATCGCGCAAGTAAATATTCGAGAACAAAAGTTCAACCATGAGAAAGCCATCATCGCTAAACAAACCTTGTTAGGTGGCTTTGGTACTCTCTTTACGATCATGTTGATCGTACATTTAGTGGTACGTTACCAACTCGTGCGACCGCTTAAAGACTTACTTCAAGAGATATCGATCGGCGGGCTCAAACTTAGATACTTCAAACGCTCATCAGGGCAAAGTGAAATTGATGGTTTAAAGAACGCGTACATAGACTCATTAACAGAGT
This sequence comes from Vibrio sp. 10N.247.310.98, assembly GCF_041467395.1. Taxonomy (NCBI): domain Bacteria; kingdom Pseudomonadati; phylum Pseudomonadota; class Gammaproteobacteria; order Vibrionales; family Vibrionaceae; genus Vibrio; species Vibrio sp. 10N.247.310.98. The sequence continues at coordinate 32,753 of NZ_JBFSUL010000010.1, forward strand.
TGAAGTTCGAAGCCGAATTCGACCAACTCACCAAGCTAGCTAACCGACGCTCTTTCATCAGACACCTTGATGTACGACTAAAAAGCTCGATGAGCCCACACTGCTATGTGGTTTGTTGGGACATCATCGATTTTCGTAAAATTAACGATCTCTACGGGGCAAAAGTTGGTGATAATGTACTGATAAGCTTAGCTAAAGCACTGAAAGAGACACTACAAAACCAACAAGCCTCTTTGGGCTTTAGTTGCAGTGATTACTCTTTAGCCAGACTGGGAGGGAATCAGTTTATCGCGATCTTGGAGATGGGTAAGAACCAAGTGATAAACGAAGAAATTGAGAACATCAACAATACGCTGACCGGCACCACCTTCCTTGACTACTATGGGTTTCGATTATCACTCGCAACAGGTGTTTTACCGCTCGACACGCCAAAGTTCGATGAGATTTGGCACCGATGCATCGATGAAATGTTAGCTAATGCGAAGTCTCATAGTGATGGCGAAAGTCGTATTGTTTATGGCGAAGAGTTGTTACATACCTTGGAACGCCATGACGTTGTAGAGAAAAGACTCTTAGAGTGCTGCGAAAGTGACAACTTTGAACTTCGCTTTATGCCTATTTTTAACGCCAAGACACTTCAGATAGATGGCGCGGAGTGCCTGATTCGTTGCCCAGCCTTATTCGATATCGATGCGGGACCAGAAGAATTTATCCCAGTTGCAGAAAAGAGTAACCTTATTGCCAGGCTCGACATGTGGGTCATTGGCGCCGCGATCAAAAGCTATAAAGAGCTTTCAGAACTTCATAAATACAAGGGTACTCTGTCAATTAATATCTCGGCGATGGAGCTCTACAACCGTAATTTTGCCGACAACATCCGTAAAGTACTCGAACGTTATCAAGTGCCACCTGGCAACATTATTATAGAGATTACCGAGACCAGTTACGTGAAAAGTACCAAGCTTACGGTGCAGACTATCGAGAGCCTCAGAAGCTTAGGTTTAAAGGTCTCCCTTGACGATTTTGGTACGGGCTACACAGCGTTTAACCAACTTCTCCACTACCCTGTGGATGAGCTCAAAATTGATAAGAGCTTTATCGATAACATGGTAGACGACAAGGCCGACCGCAAGATGGTCGAATCTATGGTTAACTTAGGCCACTCTTGTGACACGCTAGTCGTCGGAGAAGGTGTTGAGTCGATAGAACAGTATCATTACCTCAGAAAAGCCAACTGTAACCTAATACAAGGCTACTTCTTCAGTCAGCCACTCACTTATCTGGAATTCATCGAGTTTGTTCGAAACCATAACCCGCAAGCAATTTTAAACCCGCAGTCTGTTAGCAGTTCGAGATCTAACGAGCGAATCGTTGCACTCACTCAAAAGCAGTAACCTTAAACCTAAACCTAAACCTCAAAGCCTCTCTTCCTATTCAAGCGCGGAAAGCCACTATAGCTATAACTAGTAGTAGAACTATCTTCATCAGAGCAGGAGCTCTCTATTGGCTGCACATTGAATGAGGAGGCAAATAAAGAATGGCAAAAGCCATGATAGTGAAGCGGGAGAATGGTGAGCGTACAGTCAACAAAACCTAATGATCTAACTTATCGCTGATGCGGGGATTAACTCTGCATTGTCGTTAGTAGCTCCATCATATCTTTAGAGCTGATGTTCTTCTTATGCCTGACTACAGCGTCAATCATCAATTCTAAATTCCCCGCAGAGATATAATCCTTAAGCACGTCATTGAATTTTTCCTGTATCTCATCACTTGTGTACAATTGCTCAGGAATGAAGAATAGAAACTGACTGCCACTACTACGAAACGAGATAGTACTTTCCGGTACCTTTGCCGTCAGGGACTTAGCAGCTGAACTCACCACCAAGTCTCCATATTCAAGTCCATACTTTTGGTTTATCTCACTAAGGTTTCTGATTCTTACAAAGTAAAGGTCAAAATTACCGTTTGTTGGATAGCTGTTCTTAACAAACTGCATGAGCGAGACTCGATTGCGAAAGCCAGTAATGAAGTCGGTAGAATGAAGTTTTCGTTTGATTGCAAAGTCGACGTAAAAAATCGCTCCTGTCACAAGCAGTAGCAACACCAGAAATACGCTGCTTATCTGATGCATCATCACCAACTTGTCGACCATTGTGGTGTTTTCTTCAATAACCGGGCTTTGAAGTCGAAACTTTTCGTTAATAAATTCGACCAGCGTGTTGTAACAAATATCAATTTTCTTCTGCAGTGATTCCTTAGGCAAAGCGCCTTGATTCACCAACTTAATTGAGGATTCTAACGACTTAAACTTTTCAAACTCTGCGGTAAAGTACGGTTTAAAGTTTGCTGAGCGAATAAAATTGGACGATTCAGTGCTGTTGATCAGAATATCAAAACGACTCCAAGTAATGTCATATGCCAACCAAAGTTCATCATAATCAATCGTCTTTGCATGGCTAACCATCAAGAAGTTTGCATACTCTTTGACGAGTTGAAAAACAAACCAAGTGGCCTCATTTTGGCGGTTAGAAAAGCTCTTGTTGATGTCATTAATTCGAGTGACACTGTAGATATTGACGGATAGAACAACCACGGCCAAAGACAAAACAACGACTTTGATTGCGGCCATAGACAACAGCTTCTTCATAATTAGCCTCTACAGGTGAATATCACGAATCTGCCAAATCATCTTGGCATGGAAATCAGGGGTATTGGTTTCAGGGTTCGCAGAGATTGGGTAAATCAACCAAAACGGGCCTTTCTCTCTCACAGACATAAACTCCCCATTCTTTTTAATCGCAATGATGGGTTCATAGGTATCAAAATCTTCTTTGGGCACCGCAATTTTATAGTCATTCAATGCTACGAAAGTGACTTGTGATGATATCGGTAGATCCATATTTTCAAGCACCGTTTGTAACGTCACACCACTATAAACGGTCAGACCCTCGACCCAAGGTAAGGTGGTAGTAATTTCTTTTTGAGGAAGTGACAGGAGTTGCTCTCTACTAAAACCATGCTTTTGCCCGGAGTGGTCGAAAACCGTTAACTCTGAGGCTGCAAAAATCGAAAACGAGCAAAGCCAAAGCATCAACAAGAATACAGTTCTCATTCTAAACTCCATTTAAAAAGGTCACTAATTTGAGTCTAGTATAAATTGACCATTTAACTTGTACCGATACCACTCAGATTGATTGGTATCGCTTTATCCCTAATGCCCCTACACCTCGCTGTTTTTCAATAACTTCGCCGTTTCTCTGTCTCTTCCATCACCGCTCTCGTTCAGCACTCCCTACCCGCTTGACGTATTCCTTCTCAACCGTCTAGTAACAAAAACTCGTATTTTACTCTGCGTAAGTAAACCAATAAGCCCTATGAATACGTATGAAACAACAAAATCAACAATAAATATGAGTAAGTCAGTAGCGAAAATGCTGGTTGCTGCATAACCTTTAATCGAACGTAAGCAGCTTTAAGAGACTTAATAACGAGTTCCAGTCGTTTCTACTTCACCAGTTGATCTCGTGTATTGATCTTAGAAAGCTTACTCATTTCATAATCAAGGGAATCGAGAATGAGTTTGAATATAAAAAAATTTAACCCCATGGCGACACTTTCTACCCTAGTAATGACGCTGGTCATGTTTCCTGTTTCTGCTGAAGTTAATCAAGAACAATTCGAATTAGGTAAACAAAAAGCCAAAGTGTGTATGACCTGTCATGGCGCTGATGGCATCTCAACACAAGATCCCTACCCGAACCTTCGCGGTCAAAAAGTGGGTTATCTCATCTCTTCATTGAAAGATTACCAGACTCGAGAAAGAACCAGTGGCTTAGCGATTCTCATGCAACAACAAGCCGACACGCTCTCAGACCAAGACATCCGTGACATTTCCTATTTCTATTCTGTGCTCGGCAACGAAGCAGGCTCGCTCAGCGATTCAAATTAAGTCAGCGATTCAAAACCTCTAGGCAAGGAGCCTTGTTATGGAACAAGTGACAACGCAATACAGCATTAAGGTCGTGAAGTACTTCATCATTGCATCCTTAGTGTGGGCGATTGTAGGTATGATCATCGGCGTGATTCTCGCCGCGCAATTATATTGGCCAGTCTTAAACTTTGATTCTCAGTATTTCCAATTTGGTCGACTGCGTCCGCTACATACCTCTGGAGTAATTTACGGCTTCGTCGTGAATATCTTGATGGGGACGTCTTTGTACATTGCCCAGCGAACAGGCCATTGTGACTTGTTCAACAAAAGCCTTTCATGGATGGTATTTTGGGGCTGGCAATTCATCCTGTTACTTGCGGTCATTTCCTTACCCGCAGGCCACACTACCTCAAAAGAGTATGCGGAGCTTGAATGGCCAATCGACTTGATGATTGTGTTGGTTTGGGTGCTGTACGCGGTGTTGTTCTTTGGCACCCTTGCTAAACGAAAGGTCAGCCATATCTTTGTGGCTAACTGGTTCTTTGCTGCATTCATTATCGTCGTTGCAATGATTTTCATCGTGAACAACCTCGCGATGCCTGTGTTGGCGATGAAGTCCTACTCTGTGTTTGCAGGCGCTCAAGATGCGATTGTTCAATGGTGGTGGGGACATAATGCCGTCGGTTTCTTGCTGACCGCTGGTGTGATTGGTATGAACTACTATTTCATACCCAAAGCGGCGGATCGACCTATCTACTCGTACCGTTTGTCTGTGATCCATTTCTGGGGCTTGGTCGGCTTTTACACGTGGGCCGGAACGCACCATTTGGTTTATTCTTCTGTTCCCATCTGGATTCAGAACATCGGCATCGTTATGTCTTTGATCCTGTGGCTCCCTTCTTGGGCAGGCGCGTTCAATAGCGCAATGACCCTCCTACAAAATAAAGAAAAGCTGAAGTCCGACTACATTCTTTTATTCTTTTTCTCAGCGATTCTTTACTACTGCTTGGCAACATTCGAAGGTCCGCTACTCGCTATTCGCTGGTTCAACATGGTGGCACACAACACCGAATGGATCATCGGGCACGTACATTCCGCGGCTCTCGGATGGGTTGGGATGTCAGGGATAGCGGTTTTTTACTACTTCATTCCACGCTTATGGGGCCAAACCGATCTATGGTCACGACGACTGATTAAATGGCACTTTTGGCTTGCTCATGCTGGCGTCGCCATCTATGCAATAGCACTTTGGATCGCAGGCATCGGCGAGGGATATATGTGGCTCGCTCAAAATGAAAATGGCGAACTGATTTACAGTTTTGTAGAAGCTATGGACTTTAAAGCACCTTGGCTATTCATGCGTTTCTTTGGTGGCGCGCTGTTTGTACTTGGATTGTTCTTAATGGCTTTCAACTTGTACAAAACGGTTCGTATGCCCGTAACAAATGATGCTAAACACACTGTTAATGAAGGAGCTTAAATGATGAGTAAAGACTTTACACATTCAATCGTCATTTTAATTTTGACCACTGTTGTCGTGGCCTCCTTCTCTTTATTGGTCTGGGTAGTGCCAAGCATTGTCCGTGGCGATGATATTGCCAAAGGCAGCTTAGCGATGCCTCTCACACCGATTGAGTTAGCAGGCCGAGACATATACATCAGTGAAGGCTGCCATGTTTGTCACACACAAATGGTTCGCCCTCTAGAGCCAGAAGTGAAGCGTAATGGTCGCCCGAACCAAGAAGCAGACGATATCTATGAGTTTCCTAACTTGTGGGGCTCTAAACGTACTGGTCCTGACCTCACTAACTTAGGTAGAAAGTATTCTGACCGATGGCATGCTATTCACTTAATTAACCCTCGAAAAGTCGTACCGACCTCGATCATGCCCTCTTACCCGTGGCTATTTGAGCAGACTCTGACTGGCGATGATATTAGCGCCAAAATGGAAGTGTTACGTACCTTAGGTGTGCCTTATACCAATCAAGAAATTGGTGATGCCCGTTTGCAAGTAAGAGGCAAAACCAAAGGTGAAGCTCTGATTCGCTATTTACAAAGCCTGGGTAAAGATACGTCACAGGAGGTATCACAATGAGCACATTCTGGAATCTATGGGCGGTACTCTTAACCTTAATATTCTTTGTTCTGATGGTGTCTGTTGTCGTTAAATACTGGCGTAGCAATCACAAGGCCGATCACGACCACACCATTGGCACCTTTGATGGTATTGAAGAGAAAGATGCGCCTCCACCTAAGCTGTTATTTATCAGTTATGCAGTGGCATTTCTTTTGTCTGCGGGTTATTTGGTGCTCTACCCCGGGCTTGGAGAATGGGAAGGCTTAGTCGATTGGGAACAAAGCGACGATAAGCTCAGTTCACCATCCACCACTCTCAATGAGCAATTTGCACAAACCAGCGAAACCACGTTAGAGGGATTAGCTGCTGTCCCAGAGATCGTGAACAGCGGTAGGATTCTATTCCAAACTCACTGTGCCGCTTGTCACCGAGATAATGCACAAGGTCAGAAACACTTCCCTAATCTTATCGACCAAGAATGGTTATACGGCGGCAGTGATGAAGCTGTGATCCATTCGATTGCCAAAGGGCGAAATGGAGCGATGCCGGGTTGGAGTGAAATCATGCGCCCAGACGAGGTGGCAAAAGTCTCCTACTATCTAGCCTCCCTCAACCAACGTCATACCGATGTGCCGAAGATTAAAGTCGAGCTCGGTAAAACCTTGTTCGTCCAATACTGTTCGTCTTGTCATGCCGATGGTGCTGTCGCTAACCCAGCGATTGGCGTACCTGATCTTTCCGATGATATCTGGCTTCACGGAGGGAGTATTGAAGAGATTCAGCACACCATCAATTACGGTTTGAACAACCTAATGCCTGCGTTTGATGAGCAGCTCAGTGAGAACGAGATACTCGCGCTTGGGGCTTATATCCGACACGCTGGTGACGTAGAGCAACAACGGCTCGCGAGTTTGAAAGCATCATCTGTTGAGCGCGGAGAATATCTCGCTTATGCCGGTGACTGTGTGGCTTGTCATAGTGCAGAAGGTGGCGAACCCTTTGCTGGCGGCCTACCCTTTGTCACCCCCTTCGGCACCGTGTATTCAACCAACATAACGCCACACACTACCGAAGGTATTGGGACTTATGACTTCGATGATTTCCGAGCGGCGTTAGTCGCAGGTAAAGGCAAGAATGGTTACCTGTACCCTGCAATGCCTTACACCTCCTATCAATACCTCACCGACCAAGACATGGTGGATTTATGGGAATACATGCAGTCAATCACCGCCGTGCCGCGACGCAATGATGACAACAGCATGATGTTTCCATCCAATATTCGCTTAGGTTTGCTTGGCTGGAACATCGTATTCATGGATACCGACCCTATTGATTATGAAGTGCCAGAGGAACTCAAAGGAGAAATTGAGAATGTCGATAAGTGGCAACAAGGCAAATATTGGGTCGCAGGACTTGGTCACTGTTCGGAGTGCCATACACCTCGAAATATTGCCCAAGCACTGATACCAGAACGTATTTTCCAAGGTAACTTGATCGACGGTTGGAACGCGCCTGATATTACAGCCAATGAGCTCTATATCGATGGTTGGGATGAAGCAACACTCACAGACTTTTTACACACAGGACATTCAGACAAAGGCACCGCTTTTGCGGGTATGGCTGATGTAGTGAAAAACAGCCTAAGCTTGATGACGCGTGAAGATATTGAGTCGATGTCCTATTACCTACTCAGTGGGGACATCAACAACACCATTGCCAGTGATGCCGTTCAGTTACAGCCTAAAGGGTTTGATGAAGCTGCGTATGCCAGTGAAATCTACACCACGTATCGTCAAACCTGTGGGGCCTGTCATGGTGACGATGGTAAAGGTCGCGATCCAATCGCCCCTACTCTGTTGAACAACGGTATTATCATGCACAGCGACCCATTCAATACCATTGCGGTAACGGTGCGCGGCTTGCAACCCACCTATCTCGACAAAGACAGAAATTTCATGCCAATGGCAAGTTTTGAGGATGTACTGTCGGATCAACGCTTAGCTGAGTTAATCACGTTTGTGCGTTTAAACCTTGGCGACAGAAATGAACCGGTCACGGCTGAGCATGTTCGAGAGGTAAGAGAAACACTTGAAGCAGCAGGCTATGCAGGTGGATTACACACCACACCTGAAATGTACGAAAATCGAGATAAGAACATTAACATACGATAGGCGCTGTAGCTGTGCGTAGCCGATTGGCCCAACAAGCAGCGAACAGCACGTAACTTTTATGTTTGCCTAACAAGCCAAAAGGAGACCACTGTGTCTCCTTTTCTTTTGCCCAAACCCAAGTTTTCGATACTTTGCCGTACAACACAATTGTAACTAACTGATTACACAATTAAGCAGAGCTGCACATAATGCGATCAATCTCGCAGAACAAAGATGACACCAAGTGCATAATATGCAAAATTTTCTAAAGATGTACTAAGGACAGTTATGGATACAACTACACTCATCTACGATACGTTGGAAGGCCTGTCGAGCGCAAAGCCTCAGCAACACGCTCAAATCCGCCAAAATCTATATAACCAATTAGATTTATCATTTGAGAAGCAGTTGGCTTTGTATTCATCAGTTCTTGGTCCAGCAAGTGCTGGTAGATTGACCGATTTGGATAGTGCAGTGATGTCTGCACGCAAGATTGTTGGCTTAGAAAACAGCTAAGCAATCTTCAACCTATCTCAACTTTAACGCTGCCATTGTGCAGCGTTTTTTTATGGACGCTATTTACGATAAGTAAGGTTGGTTACGATAAATGCTGTTAGTTGCGATAAATACGGTTAGTTGCGATAAACGCGGTTAAGAAGATAAGTGCAGTTGGGTCTGTTTTTCAAGTTACACGCATTCTCATTTGGTTAATCTTATGTTCCATTTTTAACAGGTGTGTAACCACAATAATGGCGCTAATGTTAGTAGCACGTTAACCACACATCGGATGGAAGAATCATGAGAGTACTTATTGAATATACACAGACAGGCAAATACCGTGATCATGCGTGGGAAGCATTAACGATTCGTTCAAAAGGCGAAATTCAAGCTGTGACTCCCTCTTATGCGGCTCAGCTTATCGAACAAAACCGCGCCAGCTTATCGACCACTGAAAATCAAGATATCGTCATCCAACCTTAATGGCTTCAAGGGCTACCCCTCCTAGTTCCTTAAATCGAATAGTTCGATGACATAAAAAAACGCTGCACGGATGCAGCGTTTTCTTGTTTCTGGCGTGCCTTGTCTCTAACGTAAAGAGCTTCTAACTTAGATAGCTTCTAACCTAGATAACCTACACAGAGAATTGGATTATTTTGGCAAGTTTTCTAATGCATCAACCATCGTCATTAGCTTATCGACGATTCGCTCACCATCCACTCTCAAACCGTTGTGCTCATACTCGTTGGTAATCCACGCTTTCGAGTTTGGAATATTAGCCAGTGTTTCGCGGCTGTAATCCAGTTCTACGTACATGTCGTCTGCGTAAACGGCACACGCCATCGGAACCGTATTCTTGCTCAACTGCTCTGCATTGTACAAAGTACCCCAATCCGATTTCTCAGCTAATAGATTGGCGGCTTCACGCAATGGCTTCAACGTTTCTAGTTGGTCGAACATCCATGGGTAGACCATTTCTCCGGTAAACCAGAACTCACTACCCGATTGGTAGTTGAAGTGTGGGTACTGCTCACGAACACGATGTGCAGACCAGTTAGACGCTGTACCTTGACAGTAAATCGATTCATGCAAGATTGCGTAAATTGGGTTAGTTAAGTAACCCTGCTCTTGCTGCATTTGATTTAGGAAGCTGTAGCTCAGCTGTCTGTTACCGTTCACTTCAACAAACGCACTCTCCAGTGTGAAATACATTGGAAGGTTTGCTTCGCCGCCACCAAGATTAATACCTATTAGCTGGAACTGTTCAACTGTGAACACCTGACCGTTTGGCAGTCTCACATCGTTGTTGAGCAGGTAATCAGAGATCTCGCGACACATAGCTTGTGCTTGTGGGAACTGAGCAAAGAAAGCTCTGTTTTTGTCTTCTACACGCTTGTAAGTCGCACGATAAACATCGTCAGCTTCTCGTTCAATAGAAGGAATGCCGCCCGTCACATAACAACGCTGCAAGCTCTGTGGGAACAGTGACAAATAGCTCAGTGTACAGAAGCCACCAAAGCTTTGACCAATCGTCGACCATTGCTTAATACCAAACTGTTCACGAATCGCTTCAGCGTCACGAACGATGTTATCCGCTCTGAAATGCGTTAAGTATTCGACTTGTTGTTCTGGAGACAAATGCGCCAAAGTTTCATGGCTGATAACCGTGCTGTTGCCAGTACCACGTTGGTCTAGAAGCAGAACACGGTAGTTTTGTAATGCACGCTTTAGCCAACCCGATTGACCACTCACCCGTGGAGAAGGAAAACCTGGGCCGCCTTGAAAGTAGATCAACCACGGCAGCTCTTGCTCATCTTTAGCGAGATCAACCAGCTCACGTGCGAAGACTTGGATCTGTTGTCCATCTTTGGCTTGATAATCAAGTGGCAACTCGAAAGAGTGCTGACGGTACAGGGTGGTTCCATCAATAAAGTTAGCTTGCACGCTTCATTCCTTTTTATCTGATTCTAAAGTCATTGGTACGAATAAAAATGGCACCCTTTGGCACCGTAGTTAGCAAGATACGCATACTAGCTTGTAAATGAAACCGTTTGTTGAACCTGAATGTGAAGGTACTTCATTAAATCGCCAAATTAGCTTTATACGCGTAACAACTTGTGTCAAAACAGAGAGTTTAAGATGTGATCTATTGAGAAGAAGAACAAAAGTGGGACACAAATAAAAAGAGCTTAACGAGGTGAGGATACGTTAAGCTCTTTGGTTTCATCTGTTGTAAATGAGGTTTTTAGGTTGAACAAGCTCAGGCTTTATAGGTTTAGTTTCTATAAGCCAAAGATCTATAAACTGAGCTTCTGTAACTTATAGCTCTATAAAACAAAGCTAAGAAGCCTCGAGCTCACCTGCACCTTGAATTGAACGTTGGCTGTTTTCAACAAGGATAGCCGTCGCCGTTTCTTTCAACGCGCCCCACTCTCCATCGTCAACTTCAATGCCCTCGTTCCACGCCTTCTCTTGAGTTTTAAAAAGCGCTTCCGATTCAATGTGTGTTTGGTAGCCATCTGACAAACGTTCGATATCGAAATCCTGGACGGAAAGCTCGATGGTCATATTGTGGATATGATCGTCCGATGCCAGAGGCAAATCTGATAAAAACAGTTCTGGTGCAACGCAACCACGGTTAAGCACATACAAGGTGCTCTTAGGATTTGAGCCATTATCCCAACGTGCGGTACATGCGATGCCTTTCGCTGCCAGTTTTACAAGCTCACTGTACGCTAACCAACGGTTATGGCAGTTGTTTAGCTCGATTTTCAGCGTCTTTTTACCGACCATTTTTTCAATGGCGTAATCCATCACCACAGGAAGATGACACGCTAAGCTCGCCTTGTGCAGGTCCACTTCAACTGTGTTGTCGCTTGTCACTTGGATGTCTACAGGGCAATCGTCTTCTAGCCCCATAAAGTTGCTCGCATTGTTAAAATGACGAACACCATCCAAGCCAACCATTTGTAAATCTGCCACCATGTTCGCTATCACATCGGCTTCACCACATGTACGACGCATACCCAGAAAGGCTTTATTAACGGCCGCGACCAATTCATTGTGAGAAACGATCATAGCGATTTACCTCCATGTTGAGCATTGATATGTGTAGGAACGTTATGAGAGCCAGCAAGCTCCGCTTCACTTGGTAAGACTGGGAACACCCACTCGTCTTGATGAATTTCGTCAAGCAGCGGTGCGCCTTGGAAGAAGGTCACGCGAACCCAACGATCTGAGCGAGGATCAAACTTAGTAGCACCAAACATAGCTAGCTTGCAACGTAACAGATGCATCGGCAGCGACTCTTTATGAAGCACGTTCATTTGAATGTCGCCCATCGCTTTGTTGCCAAGCGTCCATACACGACGTGCTATCGCACGATGTTGCGGTTGTTTTACCAAGAACTCTGCTAGAGAAAGCTCTGGTGTGAACTGTAATAAGGAGTGGTACAGACGGTAAGCTTGACGACCAATATCTAATGGCAGCTCACGCTCTTCACCAATTTCTTCTCCTCGAACACCGAGCCTTGGCTCTTCTTTGTCCTGAGAGCGATACCAGAACCAGTAGTTATTTTCTGCTTTCGTAAAGTCAGTCGTGATTGCCCAACGGTACTTTTCTTCTAACACAACCAATAGGTCTTGGATCTTTTTGCCACTAGGAAGCGAGAGTGTTTCGCTACAATTCATATGCTCTTGATGGGCGTCCACTAATTCTGGGTACAATTCCATCAAGCATGAGATAAGGATTTCTTGGGCTTCCATACTCATGTGCTTAGATTGTTCAACTAACTGCGCCCATGTATCGCAATGGTTTACAGAAGCTTCTAGTGACTGTTCTGCGTGTTTTAACTCATCAACAGCGGTTTTGTTCAACTCTTGCTGGTTTTCATTGATGGTAACAACTTGTTCTAAATGACAAATCGCTTTTTTAACGTATCTACGTAGTGGCTCGATCAACGCCGTATCGGTCTGACTAGCCAACACGTCCGCCAATGCATGTTCACGGGTTGTCATCCATTGATCGACAATACTTGGGTGGTTAATAAGGTATGGCGCCATGCCTAAACCAGTCGCATTACCAACACCAAGGTAACGCTGTAATCCTCTATGCAAGGTAATCGCTTGTTCACCGCCTTGTTGCTCCGCTAGGTAATGAACCCAATCTAGGCTGAACTCACGCAGCATATAAACAGCACACATTTGAGCACTGAACGATTGATTAAAATCTGGATTCTTTTCCAAGATTTTAAAGTCAGCAATACCAAACTTACCATTACCATAAACCGCTGTGGTTCGTAGGATGTAGCCAACTTCCGCTAGCTCTTTTGGCGTTGGTTGAACACCTTTAGCCAAGTGACTAACAATATGTTCAAACACTCGTACACTTTTGTTGGCACGCGCTAAAACAAGCACATTGTTAGGGTTACGGCCTGCTTCTTGTAGCGGTACATTCGCACGAAGTCTCTCAAGTAGGGTGACATCAACATCACCAAGAACAAGCGCAAACGTTACGTCCCACTTTTCAGCAATTACACGGTCATTTCGTTCGTCATCTGCAATCTCATCGCAGAAAACAACCAAATGATAAACATGATTTGGCGTCTCTAGCTTATAGATAACATGACCAAAACCTCGAGCGTCTAGTTGCCACTCATGCTTAGTCACTTTCCATTGCTGTTGCGCCATTTTACGAATCAGAGTTCTTACGAAGCTGATGCGTGTTTGGTGCATAGCACCCAGTCTTTCCGGTGCCATGACGACCGTTGCGTCACGTAGTGCTGATTCAGTGTAGGTAGAACGATGTGCATCCATTTTGCTCACCACCTTATAGTTATAGGATTTTGCTAGCCATTCAGAACCGATCGTTGCTGTCTTTTGAAGCATATATAGCGACAGTATGTTGGTTAGCTTTCACGTTTTTAATCGTTATTGATATTATCGAGGCAAGCGAACTCGCCACTTATTATTTGTCCTGACTAGATCGATTGACCTAAATACGTGCCGCCCGGTGTATCTTCACCAGTACGGTTTTTATCTTCCTTCCGGAATCTTGTATCAGCCTTCTTTCAAAGGCTCACACCTTGTTTATCTTCAGTTTTTAGAGAGCTTTATCTCTACATTTTCTTCTTTATACCGGCATTGATGTTTTATAAGCCTTGATCTTTCGCCATCTTGATTGCGATTTGAGGCGCATTCCAAAGTGATGGCAGCAAGATTAAGGACACCGGTACCGCTGTGATAACTATGAATGATTGCAGCGCTGAAATACCGCCGGAACCTAGGGAAATCAGAATCAATGCTGTTACCCCCATCATCACACCCCAGAAAGTACGAATAATTGCGTTAGGCTCTGTCTCACCGCTGACTACCACACTGATGGTGTAAGTCATTGAGTCACCTGTCGTTACGATGAAGATCGTCGTCAAGATCAAGAACAGAATAGAGATAAGCATTGGCATTGGTAGTTGCTGAGTTACTGCCAGTAGCGCGCCAGGTAAATTAAAGCCTTCGAACGCTTTACTTACGCTGCCTGGGTCTGCAATTTCAAACGCAAGGCCAGAACCGCCAACAATGGTGAACCAGAAACATGTTACGAACGGTGCAATAAGACTGATGGTTGATACCAATTGGCGAATACTACGACCGCGTGAAATACGTGCGATGAAGATTGCCATCATTGGGCCGTAACCTAAGAACCAACCCCAGAAGAATACTGTCCACCAGCTCAACCAACCTTCGTCACCACGGTATGTTGCCATTGGGATGAAGTTGTCTATCATGCTGCCTACACCTTGGATGTAGCCATTGAAAATGAAGTTTGTTGGGCCGAAGATCAGAATGTAGACCATCAATGACATTGCTAAAATTACGTTGTAACGGCTTAGCATTTGCATTCCGCGGTTAAGACCACTTAATGCCGACAATGTGTATAGAACGATAGCGAACAGGATGATGATAAGCTGCGTCGTGAAGCCATCAGGAATATCAAACAGTGCGTTCAGTGCGTAGCTCACTTGCAAGCCTAAGAAGCCGATAGGACCAATGGTGCCCGCCGCTACTGCGACAATACAACATGCATCAATCAATGCGCCGGTGTGACCTTTCAATGCTCGCTCGCCTAAAACTGGGTAAAGCAAAATACGAGGTTTAAGCGGTAAGCCTTTGTCGTAGTGAAGGTGCATAACCACAATAGACGTTAAGCTACCGACAATGGCCCATGCTAGAAAACCCCAGTGCATGAAGGATTGCGATAAAGCATTCACCGCGCCTTGCTGTGCGTTTTCTTGTGCGCCGTACAATGGTGGTGGGCTAACGTAGTGAGCGATAGGCTCTGCTGCTGCCCAAAATACACCGCCACCTGCCAGTAGCGTACAGAAGATGATCGCCATCCAACGGAAGCCGTCCATTTCAGGTTTAGCGATGCCGCCTAGGATAACCTTGCCTGTTCGCCCTGCCGCCAGGCCAAGACCAATAAGAAAAGTCAGAAGAAGAAGCATTTGCCAGTAAGGACCGAATACTTTTACAGACCATGCAAAGCCCGTATTTACTAGGCTTGATAACAGCTCGCCATCAAATAGAGCAAGTGCCACGAACAGAGCGATAAAACCGCCGCTGTACCAAAGTGCTGGGTTGGATAGGCCTAATTTGTCTGACGTAGACTCAGACTCGTTTGTGTTGCTTTTTGCATTAATTGTTGTGTGTGCTTGACCCGCATTTAAGCTTGAAGATTTCACGCTATTGGTTAAATCAGACATACTCTGACTCCAGAGGTTTCTTTGCAGCTGTCATTTGAATGATGACTACAAGGGTGTATTTAACACCTGCCCTATTGTTTTTTGTGTTGGGCAGGCTAATCCATGTTTGGGTTACCGCGTTGCGAAATAGACCGTTGTTCCTTTTGAATAGTGAAATTGGTTTAAGCAGCACTTGCTTATTGAACGTTTGTTAGAAGGCTGCTAATTCGATGATGGCTCGCGAGAAACCGTTAACCCTTGGTTTGAGGCTCTAGGCCATCTTTCAAGAAGTTAAACCAGTTTTCTCCCAAGACTTGCCCAGCTTCAGACTCGCTGAAACCATGACGCATCAATCCGTTATATATGTTTTCCATACCCGCACTACCACAGAACCAAGGCAACGCATCTGGCCAACCTGAGTTGTTCGCAGAGCCTTCGCCGTAGTCCATTGCTTTAGACCAACGACCATTTCTCATCCATTCAAGAACGGCTTGAGGTTGGTTTAAGCATAGGTCACTGCCAATACCGAGGTGCTCTACGCCGACCATGTCAGCCGTAGTCGCAACCATCTGGCAGAAATCTTCCAAGGTACATTGGCTGCCGTTTGGTAGGTGGAATGGGTACAAGCTGAATCCGATTAAGCCGCCGCGTGCGGTTAGAGCTTTAATTACATCGTTTGATTTATTTCGTAGTGCATCATGAGCAAACGTCGGGTTCGCATGGCTGATACAAATAGGACGAGAAGACAAGTCGATAGCTTCAAGTGTTGAGCGCTCTGCACTGTGAGACATATCTATGATCATGCCCACTCGGTTCATCTCTTCGATGGCTTGTTTACCAAAGCGAGTAATACCTGTGTCGTTCTTCTCGTAGCAACCCGTCGCCAATAAGCTCTGGTTGTTGTACGTCAGTTGCATGATCAAAAGACCTTGCTTACGCATCACTTCGATAAGACCGATCTCATCGTCGATTGGAGAACAGTTTTGAGCACCAAGGAAAATGCCGACTTTGCCAGTCGCTTTTGCAGTCTCGACATCAGCCATTGAGTGAATCGGCATGATAAGGTCTGCGTTCTGCTCGAATCTTAAATTCCATTCTGCAAAGCGAGATAAGGTTTCACGAGCTGTCTCGTGGTAAACCGCGGTAGCGTGAACTGCTGTAATGCCGCTCGCCTTTAGTGTTTGGAAATATTCTCTGTTCCAATTGCAGTATTGCAATCCATCTATAACAATCCGTTGCTGGTACATAACCACTCCTATTGAAAGCTCAGTGTTCTAGCTCGGTTTTGAAAACACGCTCAAATAACATGTTTTCAAAAATGGGTTAAATCACTTGTCTAAGTTCGTTTGCTGCTTTGGTTTGAATGTTGGCCTGACTCTGTGAATCAGGCCAATTCGATAGCTAGATAGCTAGGAAGTTAATTCAGCTATCCAATTCTTATTTAGAAAGTGGATTAGTAAGGACGTTGGTAAGCCGTCTTAACCACTGTGTAGAACTCTTTCGCGTATTGACCTTGCTCACGAGGACCGAAGCTAGACTCTTTACGACCACCAAACGGTACGTGGTAATCCGTGCCTGCTGTTGGTAGGTTGACCATCACACAACCGGTCTGCGCTTGTTGCTTGAACATTGCGCTAGTACGTAGGCTCTGAGTAATGATGCCGCCTGTTAGACCGAAGCGAGTGTCGTTGGTTGTCGCAATCGCTTCTTCTAGGTCAGCGACACGAATCACACTTGCCATTGGTGCGAACACTTCTTCTTGGTTCACTTCCCAATCGTTCTTAGTGTTCAAGAACAGCGTTGGAGACATGTAGAAACCTTCGTGCTTCATACTCAAGCGTTCGCCACCAAATGCCAGCTCACCGCCGCTTTGACGTGCTTTCTCAACCCAACCTAGGTTTGCTTCAAGTTGGTTGCCATCAACGACAGGGCCCATGAACACACCCTCTTCCAGTGCGTGACCCACTTTCAGCTCGCTCATACGTTTAATCAGTGCTTCAACGTATTGGTCGTGAATGCTATCCATAACCACAAGGCGAGAAGACGCGGTACATTTTTGGCCTGCGCCAGAGAAAGAACCTGCAATCGTTGCATCAACCGCAGTTTGGATATCAGCATCGTCAGCAATAACAAGTGCGTTCTTACTGCCCATTTCTAGTTGGCATCGAACGAAGTTTGGCGCTGTAGCCGCTGCCACTTTACGACCCGTATCAACAGAACCGGTAAAGCTCACACCGTTCACTTCTTTAGAGTTGATCAGTGCATCACCTACTGTTGAACCGCTACCCAGTACAAGGTTAAACGTACCTGCAGGGATACCTTGGCGGTGGATGATCTCTGTAAGCGCGACCGCACTTGCTGGTGTTAGGTTTGCTGGTTTCCAAATAACGCTGTTACCGAAAGCCAATGCTGGAGCAATTTTCCAAGCTGCTGTTGCTGTCGGGAAGTTCCAAGGAGAGATAATGCCGATAACGCCCACCGCTTCGCGAGTCACTTCAACAGAAACACCCGGGCGTACAGAATCTGCGTTGTCACCAATTTGGCGAAGCACTTCAGCCGCAAAGTATTGGAAGAACTGACCTGCACGGTAAATCTCACCGCGACCTTCAGCAAAAGGCTTACCTTCTTCACGAGATAGCAAAGTGCCCAGCTCATCACAACGGGCAATCAGCTCATCACCAATCGCTTGAAGCACCGCTTGCTTGCGTTCAATCGGCGTTTTTTCCCACTCTGGTTGAGCGTGTTTCGCCGCTGAAATCGCTTGTTGAACTTGTTCAGCACTTGCTTGTGCAAAGTTGCCAATATTTTCAGAAATATCTGATGGGTTAATGTTCGCTACGGTGCTTACACCCGCTTGCCATTCGCCGCCAATGTAAAGTGCGTTTTCTGCTTGAACATTCTGTAAGTGAGTCATCATTCTGTCCTTGTAACGTTAGGTTGCGGTTGAGTCTGGCAACCATCGGATTAATTAATAAATTGTTAATTCATATAGAGAATAAGTATTAATTTTGTATCTAGACGTAAAACTATTCGCTTGTATTAGTAAAGATCTGCGTAGACAAACAGCTTTGATTGGCAAATTGCCTCAGTTCACAGTCCATTTATTCAGGTTGAGACGCCGATGCATAAACCACGAACTCAACCAACATCTCTTCTCTAGCTAGCCCTGCAACAACGACTGCTGCACGATTTGGATAAGGTGCGTTGAAGTATTCTCCGTATACGCTGTTTACCGTTTTCAGGTATTCACGGTCAGTCACGTAAATCAGAACCTGCAGCACAGAATCCATCGATTCGCCTGCACACTCCAAGGTATGAACAAGGTTGTTAAAAGTCTGACGCGTTTGCGCTTCAATACCGCCTTCTACTACTGCGCCCGTTTCATCGATTGGAATCTGCGCAGTGTATAGAGTGCCGTTATTAACGATTGCCCACTCTAGTGGTGCTTTTGAAGCAAAAAGAGAGGTTTTTACTGGGTGTTTTTTAGTTTGTGCGTTCACGATTTCATCCAACTTTGTAACAACTATGTTTCAAGATGGTTAAATACTGCACCTTGACGCCTGATAAATCTAACGGTAAATTTTGTGCATTTGATAAATAAAATCTATCACCTTGCGAAAAGTAAGGTATAGCAAGGGCTAGAGAAGGATCGGAGTCATGAGTATTAAGCTACAACAGTTAAAACATTTCGTTTTGGTGGTCGAAGAAGGTGGATTTAGAGCGGCATCTCACCGTGCAAATCGATCGCAAGCGGCACTTTCGACTTCGATAAAAGAGTTGGAAAAAATACTCGGCCAACCTCTGTTTGAAACAGGCAACAAATCGACACTGACGCCTTTTGGAGAAATATGTTTGCCCAAGATCATTCAATTTCTGAACGTTTACAAAGCATTAGACAATGACTTACGCGCAGCGGCAGCAGGACAACAAGGAAGAGTTCGAATAGCGAGCGTGCCTTCGGTGGCCGCAAAACTCATCCCTAGTGTTTTAGGGGCATTTTGTGAGCAGTACCCGAATGTAGAAGTGAGTTTGATTGATGATAATGCGGCAGGGGTAGAAGCAAGATTACTCTCTGGCGAGGTGGATGTTGCCCTCGGTAATAGCTCCCATTTAGAAGAAGAGAGCATCGACTTCACGCCTTTGCTTTCTGATCCTATCGGTGTGGTGTGCCTCAAAGATAACCCTATCGCCTCTCAACGGGAAGGAATCGAATGGCAAACCTTGTTAAAGCAGCCCTTCATTCGTAACGGGACTTGCACCCTACTGGACCCAACACCTGCGCGCATGCTCAGCGAACAAGCCCTGTACTCTGTCGAGAACATTACCTCGCTTTTTTCGGTGTTAGAGCTCGGGATAGGCGTGACCACGCTACCTAAGCTGGCTTTCCCAACCAATGAAACCCGCTTGGTGTGGATTCCGCTAATTGACCCACCCTTGCAACGACAAATCGGCATTTTCAGACTGTCTGATCGTACGATCTCGCCACAAGCACAGGCTTTCCATGACTTATGTATTCAATACCTCAGTTATGAAGAGTCATAAGAGAGCCTAGATTAAGTAAATTAGGCAGCGCTCTGCTGCCATTAACTTCCTCAAAACTCGGTGTTTCTTCTCCGCACCATGCTTCTCGCACACCCAGTCCCCCATTTCACTCCTATATCATCAACATTTAGGCGCTGAATTTTCACTCTCGCGCACGCAAATAGTGACAAGCTGACGACAATATAAAAAATATTCGCTTATTGATAAGGAGCGACGTACGTTTAATTTACCAGAAAAACCAGATCTTCCATCATTGCCTCAAACAAGCTTAACCCCTACCAAAATCACACTTCACAACTCAGCTTGTAAATGAACCTAAGTGTTTGAATAGTCTTAATTGATAAGATCATAAGTTGAAAATTTAGCTCGCTACTCCCTTCTAAAAAGACCCTCTTTTTCACAAGGATAAAGCATCTTAAATATTCATGAATAAAGTGATAGAACTATTACTTTCATAAATGAAAAACATTCATTTCAAAAATGGAATTATTGATATCAATATTTGTCGTTTTGATCACATAATTTTAGGCGTAGTTTATATTTTGTCGAAACGAGAGCGAACTAGTTTATATCGTTCTATTTCGTCAGGAGATATAAAACCAGCAAGATTATCTCTTTGTTAACAAGCAAAGTTTTATTAACAAGTAAATGCGAGTAGCAAGACATATTCAAACTGTGTTTTATATGAGCTTACACTGTTAAATATAAGGTTTTATTATGAGGCTTAACGGGATAAGTGGTGACATTCTTGTTGCTGCTAAAAGAGTTGTTCTCTGCCAAGTAGTATTAGCCGTCGGTGTAGTTTTATATGAAGTGTTTTTTGGTAATAAAGTAGATATGGAATCGTCGGCTTTGGGTATCGGAATTGCGATGCTACCTCCGCTGTTTGGTTTTATATATGCAAGCCTAAAGGTGCGCAAGAATCCTAATTATAGTTTACGTGACTTAATGCAAATGAGTCGTGTCGTGAAAATAACTTATACGTTCTTAATGTTTATCTTGGCGTTCCAGTTTTTCAAATTGGATAACCCAGTAATATTGTACGCATATATTCTCACTATGGTTGGGTACTTCTTAACACCATTTATTACTGCCTCTACAAGATCGGAGTACGTGTAGTATGGATCAAGTAACTACCGCTCACGAATACATAGAGCATCACTTAACCTTCTTAACTACAGGTGATGGTTTCTGGGCGTTCAACATCGACTCGATGTTGGTATCTTGGATTACGGGTTTACTGTTTATTGGAGCTTTTCGATACGTAGTGACTAAGGGCACCAGCGGTGTTCCAGGTCGATTTCAATGTTTTATCGAACTGATATTTGATTTTGTAAACAACCTAGTAAAAGAGATTTTTCAAGCGGAGGATAAATTAATAGGGCCACTGGCATTAACCACTTTTGTTTGGGTGTTGTTAATGAACGCGGTCGATTTATTACCAATAGATTTCATACCAGCATTAAGTCGTGCAATGGGTCTAGAACACTTTAGAGATCTACCAACGGCGGACGTAAATATTCCAATGTCGATGGCACTCGGTGTATTTATCTTACTGTTGACTTATACATTTAAAAATAAAGGATTGAAAGGCTTTATCAAAGAGCTTACTACGCAGCCATTTGATAACCCTCTTTTATACCCTGTTAACTTAGTTCTTGAATTAATAACATTAATTTCAAAACCTATATCACTAGGCTTACGATTATTTGGAAACATGTATGCAGGTGAGATGATATTTATTCTGATCGCATTAATGCCATGGTGGATGCAATGGGCACTGAGTGTTCCTTGGGCACTATTCCACATATTAATCGTATTCT
The DNA here is from genome assembly GCF_041467395.1 of Vibrio sp. 10N.247.310.98. Classification (NCBI taxonomy): domain Bacteria; kingdom Pseudomonadati; phylum Pseudomonadota; class Gammaproteobacteria; order Vibrionales; family Vibrionaceae; genus Vibrio; species Vibrio sp. 10N.247.310.98. The sequence goes on from NZ_JBFSUL010000010.1 coordinate 54,513, forward strand.
TGCAAGCATTTATATTTATGGTACTGACCGTTGTTTATTTAGGTATGGCAACAGAAGAACACCACTAATTAATAACTAAAAAATTTAACTAACAAATTATTTATCGGAGATACAAATGGATATCGTAAGCGCAGTTTTATATGTAGCAGGTGCATTACTGATCGGTTTAGGTGCAGCAGGTGCAGCATCTGGTATTGGTAACTTAGCAGGTAAATACCTTGAAGGTGTTGCGCGTCAACCAGACCTTACTCCAATGCTTCGTACTCAATTCTTCATCATGATGGGTCTTGTGGATGCAGTACCGATGATCGGTGTTGGTATCGGTCTATACATCATCTTCGCCGTGGCTTAATCAAACCGCTTTGAAAGATCGATTTGTAAATAATCAAGATTTAGTGAGGAAGGTATGAACTTAAATGCAAGCATGTTTGGACAAGCAATCTCATTCGTGATTTTTGTTTGGCTCTGCATGAAATATGTATGGCCCCCTCTCACCGCGATGTTAGACGAGCGCCAAAAAGAAATCGCTGATGGTTTACGCCACTCAGAGAACGCTGCGAAAGAGCTAGAACTAGCAAAATCAAATGGCGCGCAACTCATCGAAGATGCAAGAAAAGATGTGACTGAACTGATTGAACAGGGCCGAAAACGCCGCAATGAAATCATCAGCTTAGCGCAACAAGAAGCCGAGCAAGAAAAGGCACGCATCTTAGAACAAGGTAGAGCTGAGCTAGAAGGCGAACGCCAAAAGATACGCCGTGAACTTCAGGCAGATATGGCAGACGCAGTAATTCAAAGTGCACAGAAACTGATTAGCAAAAACCTAGATTCCGCAACGAACCGAGCGCTAGTTGACCAAATGATTAGCGAACTCTAAGGAGAGGCAATATGTCAGATTACACCAATATTGCTCATCCCTACGCCAAAGCATCGTTTGAATTTGCTTTAGGTGAAAACCAGTTACAAGAGTGGCACTCAATGCTGTCCATTCTTGTGGCTGTCGCGGAAGAAGAAACGATCGCTAGTCAGATTTCTTCAGCAGAAGGTGCTTCTACACACCAAACAGAAGAGCTGGCAAACCTCATCATTCATATTTGCCAAGGACTCGTTGATGACCACGTCATTAATCTCATTCGAGTCTTGGCCGAGAACGGCCGCCTTTCTGCTGTAAGAGACCTGTTTGAATTGTACTGCGAGCTAAAGGACGAACATGAACGTGTAGTGCCTGTCACTGTCACCAGTTCAGAAATGCTGACACAAGATCAAGTTACGTCACTAACAGCTGCACTTGAGAAGAAATTAGAGCGTCAGGTTGAAATGAAGCAGGTTATTGATGACACGTTAGTGGGTGGAATGGTCATCAAAGCGGGTGAAACCGTTATCGATGGTTCTTTAAACACATCAATTGACCGATTGGCTCATCAACTTCACGCGAGATAGGTAACAATTATGCAATTAAATTCAAATGAAATCAGCGATCTAATCAAAGAACGCATCTCGAAATTTAATGTGAGCACCGAGGCTCGCAATGAAGGCACTATCGTATCGGTTCGTGATGGCATCATCACAATCAATGGCCTTGCTGATGTTATGCAAGGCGAGATGATTGAGCTACCAGGTGGCAAATACGCACTCGCACTTAACCTCGATACCCACTCAGTAGGTGCGGTGGTTATGGGCCCCTACACTGACCTCTCTGAAGGTATGAAAGTGAAAGGTACAGGTCGTATCTTAGAAGTACCTGTAGGTAACGGACTTCTTGGTCGCGTAGTCAACACATTAGGCGAGCCAATCGATGGCAAAGGCCCAGTGAGTTGTGACCGACTCGACCCTGTAGAAGTGATTGCACCGGGTGTAATCGAACGTAAGTCTGTTGATCAACCTATTCAAACTGGTTATAAAGCGGTTGATACCATGGTGCCAATCGGTCGTGGTCAACGTGAGCTTATCATTGGTGACCGTCAGACGGGTAAAACAGCGTTAGCTATCGATGCGATCATCAATCAGAAAGATTCTGGCATCAAATGTGTGTATGTAGCGATTGGCCAAAAAGCCTCCACTATCGCTAATGTGGTTCGTAAACTCGAAGACCACGATGCGCTAAAAAACACCATCGTAGTCGTGGCATCAGCATCAGAGTCTGCAGCGCTTCAATACCTAGCCCCTTATGCCGGTTGCACTATGGGTGAATACTTCCGTGACCGCGGTGAAGATGCGCTGATCATCTATGATGACCTATCAAAACAAGCCGTTGCTTACCGTCAAATCTCATTGCTATTGAAACGCCCACCGGGTCGTGAAGCCTTCCCTGGCGACGTATTCTACCTTCACTCACGCCTACTAGAACGTGCAGCACGAGTGAATGCTGAGTATGTAGAGAAGTTCACTAACGGTGAAGTGAAAGGCCAAACAGGCTCATTAACGGCGCTTCCTATTATTGAAACTCAGGCGGGTGATGTATCAGCGTTTGTACCAACCAACGTAATCTCAATCACTGATGGTCAGGTTTTCCTTCAAACCCAACTGTTTAACTCAGGCTTACGTCCTGCAGTAGACCCAGGTATCTCGGTATCTCGTGTGGGTGGTGCGGCGCAATGCAAGATCATCAAGAAACTGTCTGGTGGTATCCGTACTTCATTAGCTCAATATCGCGAGCTGGCGGCCTTTGCTCAGTTCTCTTCTGACTTAGATGAGATGACGCGCAAACAGCTAGACCATGGTGAGCGTGTTACCGAATTAATGAAGCAAAAACAATACTCTCCAATGTCAGTCGCTGAGCAAGCAACGGTTATCTACGCAGCAGAGAAAGGCTACTTGGTCGGTGTTGAGCTAAACAACATTGCCCGTTTTGAAGAAGAGCTGATTGCTTATGCCAAAGGTCAGAACCCTGCGTTGTTCGAAAAAATCAACGCGACAGGCGATTACAATGACGAAATCGACGGTGCTCTTAAAGAGATCCTAGAAGGTTTTGTTGGGATGAAAGCTTGGTAAGTGCTCCGGTTTGTTAGCTGGAAATCAAAACAAATAGGAGCAGATTATGGCAAGTACTAAAGAAATTCGCACCAAGATAGCCAGTGTTAGTAACACTCAGAAAATCACTAGCGCAATGGAAATGGTTGCAGCAAGTAAGATGCGCAAGGTTCAAGACAACATGACGCTAACTCGCCCCTACGCCGAGAACATGCGAAAAGTTATCTCTCATGTTGCATCGGGTTCCCTGGAGTACCAGCACCCTTACCTGCAACAGCGTGAACCTAAGCGTGTCGCTTACATCATTATCTCGTCCGATCGCGGCTTGTGTGGTGGCTTGAACTCAAACTTGTTCAAGAAAGTGTTAGAAGAAATGGAGCAATGGCGCACCAAGGGAGTCGAGGTAGAAACAACCTTAGTGGGATCTAAGGCTATCTCGTTCTTCCAACGCGGCGGCAACGTTATTGCACAAACGTCAGGTCTTGGCGATACACCTAAGTTAGAAGACATCTTAGGTACGGTGAATGCGATGCTCGGGCATTACGACGAAGGTAAAATCGATAGCTTGTATCTCGTTTACAACCAGTTCGTCAACACCATGGTTCAAGCGCCAACGACCTTGCAGTTGCTCCCCCACCCTTCGGATTCTGAGGAAGGTGGTGAGCCTAAAAAAGCGCGTCGTTGGGACTACATCTATGAGCAAGCACCCAAAGACATACTCTCAGAACTGTTACATCGATACATCGAATCGCAAGTGTATCAAGGCATTGTTGAGAGCATTGCCTGTGAGCAAGCAGCCCGAATGGTCGCTATGAAAGCGGCGACTGATAACGCAGGCCAACTCATTGATGACTTGCAGTTGGTCTACAACAAGGCGCGTCAGGCTGCCATTACCCAAGAGCTGAGTGAAATAGTCTCAGGTGCCCAAGCTGTCTAGGGCTAGAAAAGACTGGGTCAAGAACAGAATTTGAGGATTTAAGAATGAGTGTTGGAAAAATAGTTAAAGTAATCGGCGCGGTGGTTGACGTCGAGTTCAGCGGCGGCAACAGCCCACGCGTTTATGATGCATTGAAAGTGACTAGCGACGAAGCAAGCTCGTTAGTATTGGAAGTACAACAACAACTGGGTAGCAATATCGTTCGTTGTATTGCAATGGGTACGTCAGATGGCTTACGTCGTGGCCTAACGGTTGAAAACACAGGCTCTCCAATCACGGTTCCTGTCGGCGAAGAAACGCTAGGCCGTATCATGAACGTGCTTGGTCAACCTATCGATGAGTGTGGTGAAATCGGTCAGAAAGAAAACTACGAGATTCACCGTGAAGCCCCTTCTTATGAAGAACAAGCAAACAGCACTGAGCTTCTAGAAACAGGCGTTAAGGTTATCGACCTTATCTGTCCATTCGCTAAGGGTGGTAAAATTGGTCTGTTCGGTGGTGCTGGTGTAGGTAAAACCGTCAACATGATGGAGCTTATCAACAACATCGCCAAAGCCCACTCAGGTCTTTCTGTGTTTACCGGTGTAGGTGAGCGTACTCGTGAAGGTAACGACTTCTACTACGAGATGAAAGAAGCAGGTGTACTAGACAAAGTAGCCATGGTTTACGGTCAAATGAACGAGCCACCGGGAAACCGTCTACGTGTAGCACTTACAGGCCTAACTATGGCTGAGCGCTTCCGTGATGAAGGTCGTGACGTACTGTTGTTCATTGATAACATTTACCGTTACACGCTTGCGGGAACAGAAGTATCAGCTCTGCTAGGTCGTATGCCTTCAGCAGTAGGTTACCAACCAACACTGGCTGAAGAGATGGGCGTACTTCAAGAGCGTATCACGTCAACAAAACAAGGCTCTATCACCTCTATCCAAGCAGTATACGTACCTGCGGATGACTTGACTGACCCATCGCCAGCAACAACCTTTGCTCACTTAGATGCGACCGTTGTACTGTCTCGTAACATCGCGGCACTGGGTCTATACCCTGCGATTGACCCGTTAGATTCAACGTCACGTCAGTTAGATCCGCTGATCGTAGGCCAAGAGCACTACGACATTGCACAAAAAGTACAAACAACGCTGCAACGCTACAAAGAGCTAAAAGACATCATCGCGATTCTTGGTATGGATGAGCTGTCTACTGAAGACAAACAGACCGTATCTCGCGCTCGTAAGATTGAACGTTTCTTAACGCAGCCTTACCACGTAGCCGAAGTGTTTACCGGTCAGAAAGGTGTCTTTGTACCGCTAAGCGAAACACTAAGAGGCTTTAAAGGTCTATTGAGCGGTGAATATGACGATATCCCAGAGCAAGCGTTCTTGTACTGTGGCTCTATCGACGAAGTGCTTAACAAAGCAAAATCACTCTAAGAGGCAGGTGCACCATGGCTATCGGAATTACAGATAATACATTTCAACTTAATATTGTAAGTGCGGAAGGTACGCTGTTTTCAGGTCCAGCGTATGCCCTAGCCGTTTCTGGCGCTGACGGTGAACTGGGGATCCGCCCCGGTCACTCCCCGCTTCTCAGTAAGATCAAACCGGGCGTAACCGTGTTTGTTACAGACCCTAAATCAGAAGGCCAAGTGCTGTATGTCTCTGGTGGGATGCTGGAAGTTCAGCCGGATGTGGTTACGTTATTAGCCGACACGGCCTTGCATGGTAAAGACATTGACCGCGCTCGCGCAGAAGAAGCGAAATATGCCGCTCTAGAGAACATCAACAAGGGCAACATAGACATTAACTTTGCACAAGCTCAGCTAGAACTAGCGAAAGCCGTTGCTCAGTTACGTGCATCAGAGCTAACTTCTTCTCACACAAGACACTGAGAATAAGCGTTATTGGCCGTTAGCTGTGCTAGCAAACAAATACAAAAAAGGCTCACTAACTAGTGAGCCTTTTGATATCTGCGTAACGTAAAACCTAGGTCTAACGTTGCTTGATGTTCAAACGAATAGTTTTAAAAGATTCGTTTTAGAAAAGCAGTTTAGAGCAGTCGTTTAGAACTGTAGTTTAAAAGAACTCAATCGAATTACGGCCGCTTTTGTCATCACGTGTTGGCTTTGGCGTATCCGCTTTCTTTTTCGGTTTCTTCTCTTTTTTCTCTTTCTTTGGTTCAGCCTTTGCGCTTAGCATTTCTGCTTTGCTTTTCTTAGATTCCTTCTTCTTAGAATCCTTTTTAGACTGACCTTTCTTCGCCTTGTTCTCTTTTTTAGGCGTTTCTTTCTTTTTCGGCTTTTCTGATTCTTCTTGTACTGGCTGATCACACACCACTACATAGTATTCTTGGTTGAATTCAAAGAAGTCGCCATCGTACATTTTACGACGCTTACGGGTTTCTAGCTCACCATTTACCGCTACGTAGCCTTCAGAGATGATGTGCTTAGCTTCACCGCCACCACTCACTAGGTTAGCAATTTTAAACACTTTGTAGAGCTCGATTGGCTGTGATGAAACATCAATACCAATTGCTTCAATTTCAATCTCTTCGCCTTCTTCGCCCAGCTCTTGGCCTTCGTAATCAGCGTCTTCGTAATGTTCTTGGTCCATGGTGACCTCTACCTAAATATGTACTTCTGAAATATTGGGCGCAGTGTAATCTTAAAACAACGAAATGACCATGTTGAATTCAACCAGAGCCCATTTGTTTTAAACAAACCCTCTGCGTTATAAAACACCACCAACATTCGAAAGACTCACCAACTGCTTAGTATATTCATGCTGCGGATTACCAAACAAAGTCTCAGTGTCGCCCTTCTCTATTACCTCGCCAGCTTTCATGACGATGGTGTAATGACACAAGGATTTCACGACATTCAGATCATGACTGATAAACAAATAGGTCAGGCCATACTTTTCTTGAAGTGACTTCAGCAAATCCAATACTTGAGCTTGAACGGTTCTGTCCAATGACGATGTTGGTTCATCGAGCAGGATAAACTCTGGCTTTAAAATCAAAGCACGAGCAATCGCAATACGCTGCCTTTGACCGCCAGAAAACTCATTTGGGTAACGGTGACGCGTTTCAGGATCGAGGTCAACCTCTTTCATTACGTCACAGATGCGTTGGTCGAGTTCGTGCTCATCCAATTGTTGATGCACTAACAAACCTTCGCCAATCACCTGAGCGACCGACATTCTCGGGTTTAGCGCAGAAAACGGGTCTTGAAAGACTACTTGCATACGGCTTCTAAACGGAAGCATCTGTTTTCGATCTAAACCTTGAAGCTGTTCACTCGAGTAGGTGATTGACCCTTCACTATCTACCAGCTTAAGTATCGCCATACCGGTCGTCGATTTACCAGAACCACTTTCGCCAACCAAACCGATTGAGTGCCCTTTCTTCAAAGTGAACTCCATGTCGGTCACAGCTTTAACATGAGAAATGGTGCGCTTGAATAAACCGCCCGTGATCGGGAACCAAACACGAAGTTGATTTACATCGAGTAGCGGTTTGCTTTCGGGTGACACAGGAACGGGCAAACCTTTCGGATCAGAGTTAATAAGTTTTTGAGTGTAAGGGTGAGCAGGCGCGTTAAACAGGGTATGACAGTCGTTACTTTCAACCAAGCGACCATCTTTCATTACCGCTACTCTGTCGGCAATCTTACGAACGATACTTAAGTCATGAGTGATAAAAAGCATCGCCATACCGAGCTCTTGTTGCAGGTCTTTTAGAAGGTCGAGGATCTGCGCTTGTACCGATACATCCAATGCGGTTGTCGGTTCATCAGCGATAAGCAGCTCAGGTTCGTTGATCAATGCCATTGCGATCATCACGCGTTGGCGTTCTCCACCAGATAGCTCGTGCGGATAGGCTGAAATCTTTTGCTCAGGATAGCGAATGCCAACCTTGGATAGCCACTCTATCGCTAAGGCTTGCGCTTTGTTGGTTCTCATACCTCGGTGAATCGCGAGGGTTTCAACAAGCTGTTTTCCGACTCTATGAAGCGGATTCAGCGACACCATGGGCTCTTGAAAGATCATGCCGATGCGACCACCACGAATCCCGCGCAGTTGTCTTTCAGAACAACTCAGAATATCGGTGCCAGAGAAGTTAATCTTACCGTTTAAGTAATGTGACGAGCCTTTAGGCAGCAGTTTCAATACTGAATTAGCGGTAACCGATTTGCCTGAACCACTCTCTCCTACCAGAGCAAGTGTCTCACCTTTGTATATTTCTAAAGAGACATCTTGTGTCACTTGCTCTATCGAGTTTTTTCGCCCGAAACCGACAGACAGTTTATCTATGGTCAAAACCGGAGAAGCAGGCGTTGTATTTGAAGTCATAACCTATCCTTACTTCTGTTGATGCGGGTCGAAAGCATCACGCACCGCTTCACCAACGAAGACCAGTAACGTAAGCATCAGTGAAAGCACGACGAAGGCAGAAATGCCAAGCCAAGGCGCTTGTAAGTTAGCTTTACCTTGCGCCAACAACTCGCCTAACGAAGGCGAACCCGCAGGAAGACCAAAGCCCAAGAAGTCTAACGAAGTCAGTGTGGTCACCGAGCCTGAAAGAATAAACGGCATCATGGTTAACGATGCAACCATCGCGTTAGGTAACATGTGACGAAGCATAATACGTTTGTCATCAACACCCATGGCTTGCGCGGCTCGCACATAATCGAAGTTTCGGCAGCGTAAAAATTCCGCTCGCACGATGCCGACTAAACTCATCCAACTAAACAGCACCATAATCCCGAGCAACCACCAGAAATTCGGCTCAATAAAACTCGACAAAATAATCAGCAAGAACAGGGTCGGCATACCAGACCAGACTTCAATGAAGCGTTGTCCGAATAGATCAACCCAGCCACCGTAGTAGCCTTGTGTTGCGCCAACCACGACACCAATCACGCTCGATACAATGGTCAGAATAAAACCAAATAGAACGGAAATACGGAAGCCATAAATGATGCGGGCTAATACATCACGCCCTTTATCATCGGTTCCTAGCCAGTTCACTGAATCTGGCTCCGATGGCACCGCGCCTGAAATATCGAAGTTTATCGTATCGTAGCTAAAAGGAATGATTGGCCACACGATGTAACCGTTGTCTTCAATCAGTTCGATAACATAAGGATCTTTGTAGTCGGCTTCGGTTTCAAACTCACCACCAAATTCGGTCTCGGCGTACTCATTGACAACAGGTACAAACCACTGATTATCATAAGAAACCAAGAGTGGCTTATCGTTGGCGATGATCTCAGCAAACAGGCTCAATCCAAACAAAATGGTAAATATCCAAAGGGAGATAAAACCACGCTTGTTTGCTTTAAAACGTAACCAACGAGCTTCAGCTAAAGGGTTGTTAAACATTTATTATCAATACCTTGTTATTCGTTCGCCATTAACGCGCTTCAAAATCAATTCGAGGATCAACCCAGGTATAAGTCAGGTCGGAGATAATGCTCAGCACCAAGCCAAGCAAGGTCATGATATAGAGAGAACTAAACACCACTGGGTAATCTCGCTGAATAGTCGACTCAAAGCCAAGCAGACCGATGCCTTCGAGTGAAAACATCACTTCAATCAACATAGAACCCGTGAAGAAAATACTAATAAATGCGCTCGGGAAACCGGCAATAATGATCAGCATGGCGTTACGGAAAACGTGCTTGTAGAGAATACTGCTCTCGTCCAAGCCTTTCGCGCGCGCGGTCACCACATATTGCTTATTAATTTCATCAAGGAAGGAGTTTTTGGTCAGCATGCTGAGTGTTGCAAAGCCACCGATGACCATCGCAAAAATAGGCAAAGCTAAGTGCCAGAAATAGTCGCCAATTTGCTGATACCAGTTGAGTTGGTCGAAGTTACTCGACACGAGCCCACGCAATGGGAACCAACTGAAGTAGTTACCACTCGCGAACAAAATAATCAGGATAATCGCAAACAAGAAGCCTGGAACGGCATAGCCAACAATCACCACCGCACTCGACCAAATATCAAACCGAGAACCGTGATGTATCGCCTTCATGATGCCCAAGGGTATCGAGATCACGTAGATGATTAACGTACTCCATAACCCTAAGGAGATGGAAACCGGCAGTCGCTCGATGATCAAATCAATAACGTTGCCGCCTTTAAACAGGCTTTCACCGAAGTTAAAGGTCGCGTAATTTTTCAACATGTCGAAGTAGCGAACATGAATCGGCTTATCAAAACCAAACTGCTTTTTGATCTCTTCTACCACTTCAGGATCAAGCCCGCGAGAGCCTTTATAGCCACTGGCAGATGCTTGGTCACTTTCGCTTAAATCAACTTCTTGTCCACCACCAGAAAAGCGCTCCATGATGCCAGAGTTATGCCCTTCTAATTGAGCAACGGCTTGTTCTACCGGACCTCCAGGGGCAATCTGGATGATGAAAAAGTTGATGGTGATGATCGCCCACAGCGTGGGGATCACCAACAATAAACGTCGAAATATATACGCGGCCATGCTAACTAACTCCTAGCGACGTTTTTCAGGAAGCAAAGCCGCCTTCTCTTCTGAAATCCACCATGTATCGATACCTAAATCGTATTTAGGCAATACATCTGGACGCTCAAACTTATCCCACATTGCTACGCGGTATTCACCGACGTGCCATTGCGGGATGTTGTAGAAATTCCACTGCAATACACGGTCAAGTGAACGACCTAGCGTAAGCAGCTTTTCAGGGTGCTGTTGGTTACGCGCAATTTCTTCTGTTAACGCGTCAACCACTGGATCGATAACACCTGCAGTATTGTAAGTAGAATCAATGTAGTTAGAGTTCCAAACGATCATTAAGTTCGGGCTAGGATAAGGGTTTGCGGAAAATGACGACGAAACCATGTCGAAATCACGATCACGCAAGCGCTTGATGTATTGAGTGGTATCGATGGTACGGATCTTCATCTCAATACCCATGCGCTTAAGGTTCTTTTGAACCGGCGTTGCGATACGTTCCGTGGTTGGGCTGTAAATCAACAACTCAAATGACATCGGCTTGCCAGTCTTTTCGTTGGTCATGACTTTGTCTTTCAGCACCCAACCCGCTTCTTTCAACAATTTGAAAGCGGTACGCATTTGGCTACGAATACGACCGCTACCATCGGTGACGGGTGGTTGGAATTCTTCGGTGAAAACTCGCGGTGGAATCTGATCTTTGTATTGAGACAACAACTCGACTTCCGCTTCGCTTGGTAAGCCTTTCGCTTCATAGTCTGTGTTTTGGAAGTAGCTGCGAGTACGTTTGTACTGACCATAGAACATGTTCTTGTTCATCCACTCAAAGTCCATCGCATAGGTTAACGCTTCACGCACTTTAGGATCCGAGAACACAGGTGATTGAATGTTGAAGACGAAACCTTGAGTCGTTTCAGGCTTCTCGTGGTTGATCTCTTCTTTAATGATGTAGCCTTTATCGAAGTTCGCGCCCGTATAAGAGTTAGCCCAGAACTTAGCCGAATTCTCGGTTCGAAGATCGAACTCCCCTGCTTTGAACGCTTCCAACATTACCGTGTCGTCACGGTAGTAATCGTATTGCACCTGCTTGAAGTTATTGCGGCCAACGTTAACTGGTAGGTCTGCTGCCCAGTAGTTTTCATCTAGACCATAGGTAACACTTTGGCCTGATTTGTAGCTGATGATCTTATAAGGACCACTACCGACTGGTGGCTCACTTAGAGGCTCAGACAGCTTTCTGTCTTTCCAGAAATGTTTCGGCAATACACGAGTGCTTTGCGCGAAGCTAAACAGTTTTTCGCGGTTTGGACTGTTCATTTCAATACGAACAACCAAATCAGAGACCGCTTTTACTGACTTAATCTCTTTGTAATACACACGATACTGAGGCACGCCCTCGGTTGAGAACTTGTCAAAAGTAAAGGCAACATCATGCGCAGTGATAGGCTCGCCATCTTGGAATTTAGCATTTGGGTTGATGTCGATTTCCATCCAAGTGAAATCACTGGAGTAGCGAACCTTTGAAGCGATCAATGGATAGTACGCATCAATCTCGTCACTCGGAGAAAACATCAAGGTATCGTAAATCTCTCCGGTATAACTTGCAGCAACGCCGCGGGAACCGAATCGATTAAAGCTATCGTACGTACCTATGCTGCCATAGGTCACTTTGCCCTGCTTTGGCGCATCAGGATTAACGTAATCGAAGTGAGTGAAATCGGCTGGATATTTTGCTTCACCAAAACCAACCAGTTGTGTGGTTTCAATAACGGTGACAGCAGGAGTTGATTGGGTTTCAGAAGCGTAAGTAACGGAGGGTTGTAAAGCAATAAGCGGCAACATGATTGCACATGACTTCAAATTAAACCTGAAAAACTGAGTGCGTTGCGAGGCTTTGCGTCGAAAAACTGTTCCCATTTGACTCTCCCTTCAAATGTCATGAATTCTATATTCAAGTTGATTTATCGGCTTTGAATGCATGCCGCTAAATCAAGTATAGGTTCAAATCTAACATCATGTAATAACTAATAAAACCATCAGCACTCTATCTCTGACGGTTTATTTACAAATTACTCGTCACCACTCGAAGTTATTGGATGCAGTGAGCTTTGATTGCTTTGGTTCCTTTGATTGAGTTGATTAGCTTGGTGGCGTTGGAAAGCACGGGGGAAGGCAGAAGCACTAAGATTGCTCTAGCCTGAATGACACAAGCCTCAACGGCTAAGATTCCTTTGGTTGGCTTCTAAAGTGAAATTTAGGCTCTAAATAATCAACAAACTATACTTTTACTGGAGTATCCTTGCTGCCTAGGTCTAAATGGAATGACACTTTGAACAAACCAAACCAAATAACATTCGCAACGTTCAACCTTCTGAACTATCTCGAGCCACCGAATGCTTATTATGATTTTGAGAACATCTACAGCTTCGAAGAATGGCAGAAGAAGCAACATTGGATGGCTGAAGCGATTCGTTCATTAGATTGCGATGTGATTGGCTTCCAAGAGATATTTAGCCCGCAGTCTTTAGAGCAATTGATGAACGAGCTAGGTTATCCATACTTTGCAGTGGTCGATAGCGCACACGTTGAAGATGATTACCTATACACCTCACCTGTCGTTGGTATTGCTTCCCGTTACCCTATTGAAAACGTTCAGCCTGTTACGCCAGATTCGACGTTACTGACAGCATTCAACCTTGGCGACAAATTCTCATTCAACAGAACACCTGTTCACGCGACGATTACGTTACCCCATTTAGGTTCAACCGACTGTTATGTGGTGCACTTCAAATCACAACGTCCGACAGAGCCAAAAGCAGAATCTGTCGATACGAACAACGCTCAGCAAGGTGCAAAACCACAAAGTGACACGCTCACTCGTTTTCACCAAGAACGGCTTGGCTCTTGGCTATCCAGTGCCCAACGCGGCCTAGAAGCTCAGATGCTGCATCAATACATCACCAACCAACGCTACCAAACCGATCAACCTGTTGTGTTGATGGGTGATTTTAATAAGCCTCTATTTAATGATGAGTTTAAAGGGCTGTTGAGTTACTCAATCAACCGAGACGAAAACAGCAAGCATTGGCTATCCCACTTTCGATTAAAAGACAGCTGGGATCTTTACCATCAGCTACATGAAGAAGATTTGCTTGAACAGCGTAAGCCAACCCATTACTACGGCGCATCTGGGTCTGTACTGGACTACATTTTGATGTCGAACGAGTTTGATTGTCAGAACTCGTCTAGTTTGATGGAGATCTCTAGCTACACAGTGTTAGACCATCACCTCACCAATCCAAGCTTTGAACACGACCAATTCAGTACGGACCATGCCATCGTGTCTGTTACCGCTCATATTCGTGAAGCCTAGAGTTAAACATAAAAAAGCCGCAGTCAAAAACTGCGGCCTTCCACTTTAGCTAAACGGGTTGAGCTAACCGACGCCCCATTTAGAAACCGATTTACCGTTTAGCAAAGTATGAAACTTAGAATGTGTACATTGCGTCTAAGTAGAAAGAATCCAGAACAACAGTATCTTCTGTCTTGTGTCCGTTTTCGTAATCTTCGATATCAAAAGCATCGGCTTCGTACGCTAAGCGAAAGCTCAACGAAGACATTGTAGGTGGCGTATATCCAACACCAACACCCATACGGATGCCATCTCCCGAATCATCAAAACCATCTCCTGAAGGGCGAGAGCCATCAGCAAGCTTCATGTCTAGATCAATAGTCGACAGACCGATAGTGCCAAATGGACGAATGCCATTATCAAACGTGTAACCGAGGTTCGCCGTTACCGAAAAGATTTGAGGTGTCCAAGTGAAAACCTTATTACCAGATTTCGTTTTCAGGGCGATATCACCAAAATCTGTGTATTGAGCTTCAACCGAAACAATGCGGTTAAATTTGTAACCAGCAATTAATCGGTAAGTATTGTCTTCGGCTTTAAAAGTAATAGGCTCACTGATCGTGTCAGTTAACCCGCCCACTTCGACCATTAGCACACTTAAATAATTACCCGCTCCAACAGCAGGCCAATTTGCTCAATCTCCACAATTTAGAATAAGACGAACAGAAAACACGATGAACCACACAATAGACTTCAACGGCTTAATCATTGATATCGACGCTCGAACGATTACCAACCAGCAAGGAAACAAAATCACTTTGCGCCCTCGCCTATTAGCAGTGCTCTGCTTGTTATTGGAAAATGTGGGAAGACCGATTTCAAGAGAGCATATTGTTGATGTGTGTTGGGACGGACAACTCTCGTCACCACATGTTCTTGCAAACGTAGTCTATAACCTACGCAATGTGTTCGCGCGATTAAGAGCATCCAACGTCCAGATCATTACCATTACTAAGTTCGGATATGCGCTATCGATTGAACCCACGTAAAAGGATTTATGCAATCAATGGCGGTGACTAAGATCACCAAAAAACGCCCCATCGAAACGTTTCGATGATCATTATCACACTCTAAGAAGGTGAAAGGTGCAAATGATAAATCACACACTATTATCACTATCGAAACGTTTCGATGGCTTTTCTTGAGTTGTTTCTCATCCCATCAAACGTGTTTTTTCGATAGGTCGTGATATGAAAAAAAGTACTCTAATAAACTCTGAACTCTCCTACTTAGTGGCGACTCTTGGCCACACAGACGAAATTACGATTTGTGATGCAGGGCTGCCGATTCCAGATCATGTATCTCGTATCGACCTTGCTTTAACTCACGGTGTGCCAAGCTTTGCTCAAACCGTCAAAACCATGCTTGATGAGTCTCAAATTGAAGGTGTGGTTATCGCAGAAGAATTTGCAAAAGTAAGCCCAGAACATCATGCAGCGCTGATTGATCAAATCAAAACAGAAGAAGCGCGTTGTGGTAAAGAAATTGCGATTACTTACATCACTCATGAAGAATTTAAACAGCGCACTCATGAAAGCCGCGCTGTGATTCGTACTGGTGAATGCACACCTTACGCGAATGTCATTTTCCAAGCTGGCGTAACGTTTTAGCTCAAGCGAAACATAACGACAGCCCAGCTGTGATAGCTGAAAGACAGAATAACCAAATACAACTGGCCCCGAGTAAAGGAACCGACATGACTCAAGCCATTTTAGAACTTAGCTCAATTGAGAAAGCCTTCCCTGGTGTGAAAGCATTAGACAAGGCAAGCCTCAACGTTTACCCAGGACGCGTAATGGCGTTAATGGGCGAAAACGGTGCAGGCAAATCAACCCTCATGAAAGTGCTGACAGGTATTTATCACTTGGATGGTGGCACTATCGCCTACCAAGGTAAGCCAGCTGCATTCAAAGGGCCTCGTGACTCTCAACAAGCTGGTATCAGTATCATTCACCAAGAACTGAACCTGATCCCAGAGCTGACCATCGCCGAGAACATCTTCTTAGGTCGTGAAATCACCGGCACCATGGGTCGAATCTTGTGGAACGAGATGTACCAAGAAGCCGACAAGCTACTGAAACGCCTGAACGTAAAACACAGCTCAAAAACACCACTTGGCGAACTGAGCCTAGGCGAACAACAAATGGTAGAGATTGCGAAAGCCCTATCGTTTGAATCTAAGGTCATCATCATGGATGAACCAACAGATGCCCTAACCGATACTGAAACCGAGTCTCTGTTCAAGGTAATCAACGAGCTACGTGATGAAGGCTGCGGCATTGTTTACATTTCTCACCGCTTGAAAGAGATCTTCGAGATCTGTGACGACATCACTGTACTTCGTGACGGCAAGTTCATTGGTCAGTGCGAAGTAAAAGATACTGACGAAGACGGCCTTATCGAAATGATGGTTGGTCGTAAGCTCGACGAACAATACCCTCGCATCGCCCCAAGCCACGGTGAAACTTGCTTGGAAGTGATTGGTTTAACGGGTTCTGGTGTTCATGACGTTAGCTTTACCCTAAAGCGCGGTGAAATCTTAGGTGTATCAGGGCTAATGGGTGCTGGTCGTACGGAATTGATGAAAGTGATTTACGGTGCCCTTCCAAGTGAGCGCGGCGTTATCAATTTAGAAAATAAAACCATCAACCCTGTGAGCCCTAAAGATGGCCTTGCTAATGGCATCGCTTACATCTCTGAAGACCGTAAAGGTGACGGCTTAGTGCTTGGGCTTTCAGTGAAAGAGAACATGTCTCTTTGTTCACTGGACCTACTGACCAAAAACGGTCAAATCCAACACAAAGACGAAGTGATCGCAGTCGATGACTTCATCAAGCTATTCAACATCAAGACCCCTACTCGCGAGCAAATCATTGGCAACCTTTCTGGTGGTAACCAGCAGAAAGTCGCTATCGCTAAAGGCCTGATGACCAAACCAAAAGTATTGATTCTCGACGAGCCAACGCGCGGTGTCGATGTCGGTGCTAAGAAAGAGATTTACCAACTCATTAATAAATTTAAAGCCGACGGCATGAGCATCATTTTAGTCTCATCTGAAATGCCAGAAGTGTTAGGAATGAGTGACCGCATCATGGTGATGCATGAAGGCCGTGTAAGCGGTGAATTTGATGCTAAAGAAGCAAACCAAGAATTATTACTGGCGTGTGCGGTCGGTAAAAAGATCAACGAGGACGCAGCATGAGTACTAAAACCATGAGCAAAACAACTGAAGCTCCAAAGAAAAAACCGTTAATCAGCAAAGAGTGGCTGATTGATCAAAAGTCATTGATTGCTTTGCTCTTCCTGATTGTTGTCGTTTCTTTCTTAAACCCGAACTTCTTTACTGTCGACAACATCCTAAACATTCTGCGCCAAACCTCGGTTAACGCAATTATCGCTGTAGGTATGACGCTGGTTATCTTAACCGCGGGTATCGACTTGAGTGTTGGTTCTGTACTGGCGCTTTGTGGTGCGTTCGCAGCCAGCATGATTGGCATGGAAATCCCTGTGATGATCGCAGTACCAACCGCTCTTGTAGCAGGTGCAGCATTAGGTGCGATTAGTGGTGTGATTATCGCTAAGGGTAAGGTTCAAGCCTTCATCGCAACGCTTGTCACCATGACACTACTTCGC
This sequence comes from Vibrio sp. 10N.247.310.98, assembly GCF_041467395.1. NCBI lineage: Bacteria > Pseudomonadati > Pseudomonadota > Gammaproteobacteria > Vibrionales > Vibrionaceae > Vibrio > Vibrio sp. 10N.247.310.98. The sequence goes on from NZ_JBFSUL010000010.1 coordinate 71,957, forward strand.
GGCGTAACCATGGTTTACACAGATGGTCGTCCTATTTCAACAGGCTTCACAGACACAGCAGACGCATTCGCTTGGTTCGGTACTGGCTACGCAATGGGTGTACCGGTTCCAGTATGGATCATGGTCGTGGTATTCGCAGCAGTATGGTACCTACTTAACCACACACGCTTTGGTCGCTACGTTTACGCACTGGGTGGCAACGAATCAGCAACTCGCCTATCAGGCATCGACGTAGACAAAGTAAAAATCGGTGTTTACGCAATCTGTGGTCTGCTAGCTGCAGTGGCAGGCATCATCGTGGCATCGCGTTTGTCATCTGCTCAACCAACCGCAGGTATGGGTTATGAGCTAGACGCTATCGCAGCCGTAGTTCTTGGCGGGACAAGCTTAGCTGGCGGTCGTGGCCGTATCATGGGCACATTGATTGGTGCTCTGATTATCGGCTTCCTAAACAACGCCCTAAACCTACTAGACGTATCTTCTTACTACCAGATGATTGCAAAAGCAGTGGTTATTCTTTTGGCAGTATTGGTCGACAACAAAAACAAATAAAACCTATTCACACTCTAGGTTAATACAAGTAACACTCTAGTTTAATAAAAGTAACAGTTTGTTTTACCTTAAAATATTAGAATCTATAAATAATGTAACAACGAGCTAGGACTCACCTCTTAGCTCCCCCTACACAAAGGACTTACACCATGAAAAAATTAGCGACTCTTATTTCTGCTGCTCTTCTTTCTACAACAGTATCTGTGTCTGCACAGGCGCAAGATACAATGGCAATCGTTCTGTCTACATTGAACAACCCATTCTTTGTAACCATGAAAGATGGCGCAGAAGCGAAAGCTGAAGAGCTAGGCTACAAGCTTATCGTTCTGGATTCTCAAAACGACCCAAGCAAAGAGCTGTCGAACATTGAAGATCTAACCATTCGTGGTGTTAAGGCAATCCTGATCAACCCAACAGATTCAGACGCCGTGTCTAACGCAATTCGCATGGCTAACCGTTCAAACATCCCAGTACTAACACTAGACCGTGGTGCAAGCCGTGGTGACGTAGTAAGCCACATCGCTTCTGATAACGTAATCGGTGGTGAAATGGCAGGTCACTTCATCATGGAAAAAGTGGGCGAAAAAGCGAAAGTAATCCAACTTGAAGGTATTGCTGGTACTTCTGCAGCTCGTGAACGTGGTGAAGGCTTCATGAATGCAGTAAACGGCAGCGACCTTGAGCTTCTTGCAAGCCAACCTGCTGATTTCGACCGTACTAAAGGTCTGAACGTAATGGAAAACTTGCTTGCTGCTAACCCAGATGTACAAGCAGTATTTGCTCAAAACGATGAAATGGCACTAGGTGCACTTCGCGCAGTTCAAGCGTCAGGTAAAGAAGTGATGATCGTTGGCTTTGATGGCACAGACGACGGCATCGCTGCTGTTAACCGCGGCCTACTAGGCGCTACAGTTGCACAACAACCTGACCTAATCGGTTCTCTAGGTATCGAAATGGCAGACAAAGTACTGAAAGGCGAAACAGTAGACGAGTACGTACCAGTACCTCTAAAAATCATCGCTAAGTAATAGTTACTAGGTAACGCGATATAAAGCAGGGGTCCCCTATCCCCTGCTTTGCTTAACTCATCAGCCCATTAGATCACTGACTTAACATAAAAACTAAACCCGACAGTGCATCGCTGTTTCTCATAAGCCGCTAACAAGGCGAGTAATCAACACCATGAGAAAGACCCATGCATTTTCAAATACGATATATCATAAGGCTCGTATCATGACTCAACTGATTGTTTTAGGTAGCGTTAACGCTGACCACGTACTGCAAGTTCCTTCGTTCCCTCGTCCGGGTGAAACCTTGATTGGCGGTAACTATCAGGTCATCCCTGGCGGTAAAGGCGCAAACCAAGCAGTCGCTGCTGCGCGATTAAACGCAGATATCGGCTTCATCGCCTGTGTCGGTGACGACCCATTCGGCATCAACATTCGTCAAGACTTCGCTAAAGACGGCATCAACATCGACGGTGTTATCGTGGCAGACAACACGCCAACTGGCATCGCGATGATCCAAGTATCCGCAACGGGTGAAAACAGCATCTGTCTTTCTGCAGAAGCTAATGACAAGCTGACTTGCGACCAAATCGAACCACATCTAGAGAAGATTCGCGGCGCTAAATACTTGCTGACTCAGCTTGAAACGCCAATTGAAGGCATTGAATACGCTGCGAAAGTAGCAAAAGAGAGTGGCACGCAAGTCATTCTAAACCCGGCTCCTGCTCGTCCATTATCGGATTCACTGCTTGCTTGTGTTGACGTGATTACACCGAACGAAACTGAAGCAGAAGTGCTGACAGGCATTACCGTGACGGACAACGCGTCTGCTCATCAGGCTGCGTTGGCTCTGCATGCTAAAGGCATCGAAACGGTAATGATCACGCTAGGCGCGAAAGGCGTTTGGGTGAGTCATCGTGGTCAAGGTAATGAAGCTAGCGAAGGTGAATTAATCGCAGGCTTCCGCGTTGAAGCTACGGACACAACCGCTGCTGGTGATACTTTCAATGGCGCATTAGTCACAGGCTTGCTTGAAGACATGCCATTAGAACGCGCGATTAAGTTTGCTCACGCTGCCGCTGCCATTTCAGTGACTCGCTTTGGCGCTCAAACGTCGATTCCAAGCCGTGCTGAAACCGATGCGTTTTTGGCAGAACAACTGTCGGCTTAGCTTGATACCTATTTGAAGGGTTAACTCCTGAGCTAAACCGTAGTTAACGGATGTAAGCCTTCAAATTCGGCAACAACAAATATCAAGCATAAGCCCCTGTTTTCAGGCAGAATATCGCCCAACGTGGAAAAGTGATTCCCACAAGGATTTTATATGGCAACAATGAAAGACATCGCTCGGGTTGCAAAGGTTTCAACGTCTACCGTGAGCCACGTGATCAACAAGTCACGTTTTGTCAGTGAAGAGATTGCTGAGCGTGTTAACAGTGCGGCTAAAGAACTCAACTATGCGCCGTCTGCATTAGCTCGCAGCTTGAAAATGAAGCAAACCAAAACCTTGGGAATGCTAGTGACCACATCCACCAACCCATTCTTTGGCGAAGTGGTAAAAGGTGTGGAACGTCGTTGCTACGAAAAAGGCTACAACCTTATCTTGTGTAACACCGAAGGCGATAGCGAACGCATGAAATCCTCTATCGATACCTTGCTGCAAAAGCGAGTCGATGGCCTGATGCTAATGTGTTCTACCCTTGAAGGCGAACATATCGATGTATTCGAGCGCTACCCAGAACTGCCTGTTGTAGTCATGGATTGGGGCCCTATGTTGTTTGCGAGCGATAAGATCCAAGACAACTCGCACCAAGGTGGCTACATGGCAACTAAGCACTTGATAGATAACGGTCATTCTCAAATTGGTTGTATCACTGGCCCACTGCACCGTAATCAAGCTTCGTCTCGTTATCAAGGCTTCAAGCAAGCAATGGAAGAAGCCAATTTAGAGATCAACCCTAAGTGGATTGTTGAATCCAACTTTGAATGTGACGGTGGTTTTGACTCTTATCAGACATTGAAAACTCGTGGTCAAATGCCGTCTGCCTTGTTCGTCAGTAACGATATGATGGCGATGGGCGTGATTCACGCTGCGGCGCAAGATGGCACATCGATTCCGAATGATCTGTCTATCATTGGCTACGATGACATCCACCTGTCGAAGTACATGACACCCGCGTTAAGCACTGTCCACCAGCCAAAACATCGTTTAGGTAAAACCGCAGTGGATACGCTTTTGAGTAGATTACAAACTCCAGATGCTTATCCGCAAGTCGTTGAACTTGAACCTACTCTTGTTGAACGAAGCAGCGTAAAAGCGCTTTAATACTCGCCACACTCATCACACCGTTGAAAGCTAGCTTATTGAGCTAGCTTTTTTGTCTTTGAAACATAATAACGCCGCTTAATCGCCCCTAAAATGCCGTTAATATGCGAAACTTACACGCTAAAGTATGTATTTACGCACTCAGCAACTATTTGCGCACTTAACGACTAATGATCATCTACACTAACAGTGAATAACAACGACATGGAGAGCGCTGTTTTATGATCGCGGGTTGGTTTGACAATATATCCCTACAGAAAAAGCTATTAGTCAGCTTTTTGATTCCTATCGCTTTGATGCTTATCGTGGCTTTTTCTGTCCATGAAAACACCCGAACGGTTGTAAAAGACAATAATTGGGTTGTACACACACATAAAGCCATCGCTCGGGCTCAAGAACTTCTCAGCTTAACAGTCGACATAGAAACGGCTGAACGTGGTTACTTGATCACGGGTGATCCTGTTTTTTTAGAACCCTACCATTTAGCTCTTGATGTATGGCCTCAAAAACTCCAAACCCTTGCGAATCAAGTGAGTGATAACCCACCTCAAGTAGAACGCCTATATAGAATCGATGATATTCATAAAACATGGCTGAAACAGTCTGGAGAGAAAGAGATCAATCAACGCAGCCTTGTCAATAAAGGCGAAGCTGAAATACAAAGTGTCATCGACCTCACTCAGCAGCAAACCGGAAAAAAATTGATTGATGAGATTCGCCAAGAGATTGCTCAATTCATTGAAATTGAACAACAACTTATTATTACCAGGGTCGAAAAATCGGAGAACTCAGCCAATCAAACCAGCTACATATTAATCCTCGGAACACTGTTTTCCGTGTTCATATCACTCCTTGTTGCTGCGTGGGCGTCAAAGCGTATTAATCGAAGATTACACACCCTACTTGAGGCCACTAACCAAGTTGCCGCTGGCCATTTGGATCAAGGTGCTGCAACTCTGGAATTGAGTTCGAATATAAACACCCAAGACGAAATCGCTCATCTCAAACAAAGCTTTCAAAAAATGACAGACAATTTGATCAGTAATGACAGTGAAATGAGAGCGAAAACTCGGGAGCTAATCGCCGAACGAACCAAAGCTGAAGCCGCAGTAAAAGCTAAGGGCGATTTTCTGTCTACCATGAGCCACGAGATCAGAACGCCAATGAACGGCGTTCTTGGAATATCTCAAATCATTGCAAGCCAGACCCAAGAACCCGAAACAAAAGAGAACATCAACATCATTCTCGATTCTGGTCACCACTTGATGACAATACTCAACGACGTTCTCGACTTCTCAAAAGTCGAAGAAAACAAGCTTGAGCTAGATGTGGCACCCTTTAATTTTGTTCAAGTCATGCAGCCTGTATGCAGCGCTCTAAAACCCTTAGCCGATGAAAAAGGCATTCGCCTGTTGATCGAAAATAACATACCGAAAAACATCCAACTCGTCGGAGACTGTGCAAGGCTACGTCAAATCATGTTCAACTTGGGCGGCAATGCGACCAAATTCACCAAAGAGGGTCATGTGTCCATTCAAGCTGACCTCAATCGCCCCAACAATCAACTGATTCTGACCGTGACAGACACCGGAGTTGGTATCCCGAAAGATAAGCACGAACAGGTATTCAATTCGTTCGAACAAGCAGACACTTCCACAACAAGGAAGTTTGGCGGAACAGGGCTTGGCCTCGCAATCGTCAAGAACCTAGTCAACCTCATGAATGGAGAAATCACATTAACCAGTGCTGTTGGGCTTGGCACAAAATTCCAAGTCTCTCTGCCTATCACATGGCAAGAAAGCAAAGCGAAAGACATCGCAACCCATACAGTCGATGCAGAAACTCTCAGTTATGACTCGTTAAGTATCCTGTTGGTGGAAGATAACCGTATTAATGCCATTGTTGCACAGGGCTTTTGTGAAAAGCTCGGCCATCATGTCGATCATGCAGAGAACGGAAAACTAGCAATTGAACGCCTCAAAACCACTCAATATGACCTTATCTTGATGGACAATCATATGCCTGAAATGAACGGGGTCGAGACAACAAATTACATCCGCGAAAAGCTGAAACTCGATACCTTGATATTCGCTTATACGGCCGATGTATTCCGTGAGGCGCATGACAACTTCATTCAAGCCGGTGTCGACCATATTCTGACCAAGCCTCTGCAGCAAGAGAGTTTCTTCGACGCCCTACAACAGTTCTCAAGTCGATTACCGAAACAAACCGCAGCCGAAGGTTCGAGTGAGAATGAAAATATTGTCGAGCTTCATCGTAAGCCTATTGAAACGCTGAGGTTAACGGAAGAAGAGATCAGCCACTCAGAAGTGATACACATACTGAAAGACGACACGGAAGGGTTCAGCTTACTCATCGACTCAACCATTATTGAGTTCGAACAGTCGGTTGACCGTGTCATCGAATACTATTTAGCGAAGGAGTTGGAGCCACTTTGTCGCACCCTGCACTCCATTAAAGGCATGTCACTAAACTTAGGCCTTAACATGCTTTCTAAGCAGGCATTGGAACTAGAAGTCGAAGCCAAAAATCAACAATTGCCGGATATTGAACGACTGCAAAAGCTGCTCAATCGCCTTATGGTCAATATCCATCAAGCTCAGCGGATGAAAAACGCCCATTCAGTCGAGCATCTGAATCAAATGAACGATCAAGCTTAAGAACGCTTCGCTCCCAAGCTAAAACGCAAGGCTTAATCACCTTGCGTTTTTCGATCTTATACCGCGCTAGTCTCTGTTCTAGCGATTTAACGGTCTATCGGTTTAGCGGTTTAACAGATCGGTGATTTGCTGCATCTCATCTTCAACATCAACGCCATTGTATTGCGGCGCAATCGAGAGATCTTGAATACTCACGGTTTCTACCGATTGCTTGTCGTTAAGTTTAGTCACTAACTCCCCTTTGGGTGAGTAGGCTCGGCTTCCACCACAATAAGTCGCGGTAAACGCATTAACCACATCTTGCCCGAGGCGATTACAAGTAACCATGTGACACCCTTCCTCCAAGGCTCTCGCTTGAGCAATGGCAAAACTATGATGCCCACCGAAGTTGGCAGGGTGAAGAATAACGTCGACCGACTGATACCCTCTCATGATCTCCGGGAACCAAATATCAAAGCAAATCGCGACACCAAACTTTAAGCCTTTGTGCTCAAACGAGAGGCGTTCCTCCCCTCTCGAGAAATACTGCTTATCGAATTTGGTTTGACTGATTTTTCTATATTTGTGTCGTAAACCGGAAGCATCCACAACCACGACGCTGTTGTAATATTGGCCGCTATCTTTCTCGGCAATACCAGCAACAATCAAGGTGTGATGCTTCGCTGCAAGCTGCGTTAATGAATCAATAGTACTGCTGTCGGCGAAGTCTTCAGCCAATTCATGAATTTCTTCAGCCTCATTAAAAATATACCCAGTCGTGAACAGTTCAGGCAGTAAAGTAATATCGCCAACTGACGGCTCCGCTTGCAAAAGATCAGAGACCGAATCTATATTCTTTTGTTTGTTTTTGTATTCAACTTCAAGCTGAATAAGCGTGATACTGACATTATTCAAAATCGAATCCTTGCTAGGTAAAACTTCAAGCTGTAATGCTTCAAGCTAGAGACTAAGAACTAAGAACGAAAGAGTAAGGCAATCCCCTATCGCTTTCTTATTCGCCCGCCAAAGGTTGAAGCAGGTGCACAGTCCTGTACGTATTTTAAACCTGCCTACGGCGCTAATTAAGGCTCTGGTAAAACGGGAGGCGTGCTGTCCATATAGGTTAAGAAATTCACCCACACCTCATGCGTGCGCTGCTTGGTTAACGTCATCTTGTAGGAAAGCGCCATAACCCCTCGAATAGAACCTTCACGCCATTGGGTGTACACAGAATCACAATGTGCTGTCATGTACGCCTGCCAGCTCTCCTGAGCCTTCTTAATTGACGCCACCAGCTCAGCATCGTAAGCATTGTGCTCAAAGCTGACCGCAAGGTATTTATCCAGTTCCGCTTGTGCAGATTCCAACTCAATTGCCGCACACTGATTGATCTCGATGGTATTCATCGCATTCTCGCAATCAACAACACCTTCGTCGGCCAACGCAGAGAATGAGAAGCACACCGCTATAAGTGCTGATATCAGTTTTTTCATAATGGTTTATACGAGATGTTCATAAGTAATAGGAAAAGATTAAGCCTCAATGACCATTTCAAGATTCAATAGATAGTGGATACTTGCTCCAAAGTAATGCAAAAGCACTCAATGTAAATCCATCCGTAATCTCACCACGAGAAATCAACCTTCGAATATCTGACTTGGCAACGTTCACAATCCCATTTACTTCGCTGTCACATTCTTTAACGCGCTGTTCTTCCCTAACTTGTGCTAAATAAATATCGACTTCAGAAGCTAAAATGGCAGAATTAGGTTTAACAGAGCCAAGTTTTTCTACCTGTGATGGCTCAACTAAATAACCAGCTTCTTCAAACAGCTCCCTCATAGAAGTTTCAAGGCTGGACTGTTGGTCTTTCCCATAACCTCTTGGGGCTTCAATTTGGTTTTCTTTGCCGTGAGCAATCCTAGGTATCAAGACAAAAATATAAGAGTCACTAGTTTCTACTAGCACCACAGCACCATTTTCAGAATCTGGCTCTATGACATAGTGGAATACACCGTCTTTGACTACGCTGAACCAAGGGTTTGAATACTGTTCAATCATTTTATTTCAAGTCCCATATATTTTTGCATTTTTGGATACATGCCAAACCAGTTCTGTCTTGTCATGGTCTTCTCTGCACTGTCTTTGAGCTTGTCTTCTATGTAGCCCATGGCTTCATCAGTTATAAGCTGCATCAACTCTACACTGCCCAATGTGGAAATTATTTCAAAAGCTTTGTAAGGATATTGGATCAACTCAATTTCATTTTTTAATGATTTGTATACAACACCTGCATCAAGTATTTTCTCGGGAACATTATTTAGTATTTTTATGTCGTCTAACAAAAAGCCTTCTCCCTTAGTCGCAAACAGTGAGTTGTATGCAGGGTTAATTACCTCACTCTTAAACCTCAAAGACTCTATTGAACTAATTTTACCGAAGTAAATGTCCGATTGACTGTACCAGTCTGATCTTGAATACACTTTGTCGGTCATGCTCTTAAATAGAATCCTATCACCGTCAGACTCAAAATAATGGTTCAATGCTGAGTCATCGTCGATACGACGAAATACCTCATGTTGTAAAGCATCTTGCTGTAAAGCGACTCTCTCTGAACGATAGATTATGCTGTCGAGTGCAAACTGAGTATCTCGCAAGCGCTTACGTAAAATACCTAACTGATGATTGCTTAAACTCCCTTTAAGAGGATTCCCTTCAAAGCTTGAGAAAATGAAATTGTCAGGTAAATTTTCAAAATATTCCTCCAATTCAAAGTTACTCTCTAAGTTAAACCCTCTAATAACTAGTTTGCCAGCTCCTTCTTCATTTAAGTATTTTACAAGGTTTGCCCGCATCAGGACTTCATCAAAACATGGGTTATCAATCAATGTGTTCGGGGACAGCACTACACCATCTCCAAACGTCATTCCCATTAAAAATCTCTTTCGTAACTCACAACGGTCTAACTGCCTCACTGAATCACAATTTGAGAGCAATAGTTTTTCTTTGAATAACAATTCGAAATCCTTTTCATCGACGCATATTGTAGTAAAGCAACAATAGCTAACCTGCTAAAACTTGCTCAAAATCATATCAACCCCACCAAGAAAAAACGAGATAACATCAAGATTTTGCTGGTAAAACTAGAAAACATATTATTTATATCAATAATTCGTGCCTGCACTCACACTATTAATTATTTATATTGCTACCTAAACGCTAACTTTATAAATTAAATCGAATGCTCACATAAATCGGTAACGCTTCTCCAACTATGGATATCAAGTACCAAAACATTGCCAAGACTTCATTTTACTTTGCCATCTCTTTCTTTTTTTCCATGGCAATGCTCATTCCTTTTACACCGTATCACTACCAAACATTAACCGAAGACACATCAAGGTTAGTCGAAACCAGGTTAGAAGGGATCCAATCAAGGTTCGACCGTTTTTTATCTGAAGTTAGACCTGAACAGTCTTGCGACGCGATCGTTAGACAGCTTCGACAAAACGTTTTTGAAGCCGATTGGGTAAAAGAAGCAGCGGTATTCAATAAACAGAACCGATTTTACTGTTCAACCACCGATGGTGACGTTTCATTTCGCCTATACAGCACCATCAGGCAGCGACTCAATGACGACCCGAATTTAACAACCCTGTCGTATTCCAACTCGGCCATCACGCAAGTTCAGTCCATCATGCTCATTTTCTCGAACAAAGAAGATGCCGGAGTGAGCCTGATGATTCCGCCACACTTCATCTATGACCTTGTTGAAACAAACCTGAGCAGCCATGGAATACAGGCCAAAGTTGAAGTGATCAAAAGAGATATCCACCCTACCGATATTGACTCATCAATCGCCAAGGTGCGGATACAATCAAACACCTACCCATTGACCATCACCTCATACATTGGGTATCAGTTTTATCTTCACTTCATGTTGAGTTATTTATGGTTTGGCTTTTTGATGGCCGGAATCACCACCATTATTCTCCTTTCCATCAAGCATAAAAAGCAGAGCCAACGCAGCTTAGAATATTCGCTTTCAAGTGCGCTAAAAAACCAACACCTTCATGTTCACATGCAGCCTATCGTTAACCAAAACACCAATGAGATCGTCGGCTGTGAGTCACTATTACGATGGAACGACCCAATTGAAGGTAACGTCTCCCCGGCTATTTTCATTCCGCTTGCTGAAAGCTTAGGCTTAATTGAGGAGCTCACCTACTTCGTGCTGCGCAAAGTATTAATGACGTTGAAAAGCAATCAAGATGTGTTCGACTCAAAGTACATCAGCGTCAACATCAGCCGCAACGTAGTGTCTAACAGTAACTTCTCTAACAAAGTGATCAGCATCTTTAAAAGACACCCTGAGATCCTCAAGCAGGTGGTTTTTGAAGTAACCGAATATGGTGAATGTTCTGATGCCGACATGGTCAAAATTAGAGACAACCTAACCAAGCTATCGAACAGGGGCGTCAGAGTCGCGATTGATGATTTTGGTACAGGCTACGCAGGGTTAGATTTCGTAAGACAGTTCCCGTTCAGCATTCTCAAAATCGATCGCGTGTTTGTGAAAAACATATCCGACGAATCCAGCTTTGGTCTCCCTTTGCTAGAGTCCATGCTTCAACTATCACGCTCCTTAGGCATGCAAGTCATCGTCGAAGGTGTCGAGTATGAATCCCAAGTGAAAATCTTATCTAAGCTCGGTGTCGACTATATCCAAGGCTTCTATTTTTATAAGCCGATGCCGATAAACCTGACTGTCAGCTTACTCAGGCAGCAGCATTTTGAGTCCGATAACGTTGAGGAACAAACCAACCAGACATTTCCTGTTACATAAGCCACTGAAAAACTGCGAAAGAAAACGCGAAGGCTATGGGTCTCCTTTGATGAACATTTAAATCATCGCATCATCGAATGCATCACAAGGGATATCATGGAAAAGACACTTCAAACCAAACTGGCGACTAGCCTACTACTGCTGAGAATCGGCATTTTTATCGTCTTCTTATTCTGGGGCTTGGATAAGATCCTTGTCCCTGAGCACGCGACAAAAGTACTGTCTGGCTTTTATGGCATCGACATCTCGAACAATGCGATGATGGCTCTGGGTGTCGCACAGCTCGGATTTTTAGGCGCATTCGTTGTAGGCATGTGGAAAAAGTACACCTACGGAGCCATTTTAGTCCTTCATGCAGGCTCAACCTTTTCCTCTTTTGGAAAATACATGGACCCGTTCAATAACCTACTGTTCTTTGCCTCTTGGCCAATGTTCGCAGCCTGTATCGCACTCTTCTTACTGCGCGACTACGACACTTACAGCGTTGCCAACTAATACAAAGGGCGCCGTTATTGGCGCCCTGTTTGGTTGGGTTGATTCTTATCAACCTAAAATACTCTGTTAGCTGTATGACCCTATTTTACATTTCTATAAGTTACTAGAAACCCTGTCAAACCTATTGAGAGAGCAGCAATACATACTCCCCTTAGTATTGCATCATTGAGATAAGCTGAGTAGAAAAGCATTGCAATAAATGCACTACATGACACCAAAAAAGGTGCAATTGAACGATGGGTAAAACGTGAAGTATCAACCACACTATAACGATCTAGAACCAAATCCAAGAGCAAGAGCATGTGCATAACAAACAAAACATTTAGTACTGGAAGTACCCAGTAAAACCAACTATCTACAGGAAAGCTAAATAGTTGAACAAAGGTAAGGTGAGCCAATATAGAAAACAAAATACTTTTCCAACCATTCGAACTACTTTGTACTCTAATGCGGTATGTTCGTCGGGCGACAGAAGCAAGTGGCTTGACTGAAGAAACCCAAATAGCCAACCAAACTATAAGTAATACCATGGTTCAAGAGCCTCTAAATTAAGGTTTACGCAGCTATTCTGAATTAGATATCTAGAACTATTATCCCAAGATATCGACACTTTACGCCTTGCTAAGGTGTGAGCAAACCAATACCTTAGCCTCCGCATAATACCTTAAACACATAAACCAACGCATAGTAAAAATGCCACGCGTTGCGAATTATTCTTAAGCAACTTGTTATACCTCTTGGTTGAGGCTAAAATGACCAAAACAAAGACCACTTAAGAGACCTATTACATGACCACTAGAATTTTAGCCGATGTTGCTGCAAGCATTACTGAGTTGAAAGCTAACCCTATGAAAGTTGCAACTAGTGCTTACGGTGAACCTGTTGCTGTACTGAACCGAAATGAGCCAGCATTTTATTGCGTACCAGCCGAAGCGTACGAAATGATGATGGACAGACTCGAAGATCTTGAACTACTAACTATTGCGAAAGAGCGTGAATCTGAAGAGAGTATTTCGGTAAATATTGATGACCTATAAACTCGACTTTAAAAAGAGTGCACTCAAAGAGTGGAAAAAGCTTGGCTCAACGCTTCAACAACAATTTAAGAAAAAGCTAATCGAGCGTTTAGATAACCCGCATGTTCCGGCTTCAAAACTCTCTGGAGCTGACAACATGTATAAGATTAAGCTGCGCCAATCGGGCTACCGTCTCGTCTACAAAGTTGAAGACGATGTCATCATTGTAACCGTCTTAGCAGTCGGAAAACGCGAACGTAGCGATGTTTACCGTAAAGCTATGAAAAGGTTAGATGATTGATTGCGGTATCAACGCTGCGTTAAGTAGTGAGCAACGCAGACCACCAAACTTAAACCACTGTGCCGTAAACACTAAGTTCAAAGCAAACTGAAAATGCCGAGCGTTGGGAATCTGCCTTAAACGCTTTGTATGCCGATTACGAGCGTTGGTTTTCAGTTACAGTGATTCTAAGGTCAGAATAAGCACCTCGAAGATATTCAGCAAACCCAGGAAGTGGTTCTGCATTACAAATCCCTCTCAATTGTCTACCCACACCGGTAAACATAACCCCACCATATGGTATACCTCTTGTTCCAGCAGGAGCGTTTAGAGATATTATTTTGTCAAAATACCCCAAGATAACCATTGTCGAGTTATGCTCGTTGTTTTGAAGAGCAAATCCACTATCTGTATTAAACTTAATCAAACCTGCTGCCTCAAGTTCGATTAGAGCATTGAAGTCTATACCGGCCTGATTTACGAAAGGATGGTTTCCACCAAAGATAAACAGATAAGGAGTCATGATGTCTGCTGAAAAGCGACAGAGTGAAGTAAATAGTTCAGCTTCTCTTTTATCAAGTAGTGACGCAGCCTCGATAGCTCGCTTAGAAAAATTTCTTGGACTATTGGCTTCTTCGGCTAAAATATTCGCCCACAATGTTTGCATGTCTTCATCTGACACACGTTTACATTTCTCAAAGAAAAACGAAAGCCAATCATCATCAATAGACTCTGGTTGAGAGTTTTCAGAAACAGCTTTTGCTGCCTTAACAGTAATACTTTCAATATTTTCTTGAGCTTTTGCTTCCTCATTAATAACTCGAACAACAGCCCGTTGTTCAATTTCACTAAGCTCAAGTTTACTTAACGCTCTGATTTTATCTGACTTCGCTTCTGCTTTTGCCATTCTAATTGTTCGAGTCGGCTCATATAACACGCCTATGGCGTTAGAAACTTTCTCTATCAATTTTGTAGCCGGTTCTGTGGGATTGAAATTCTCTAACAACTTTCACTTCTCTTCATGACATAAATTATCTTTACAATACAATGTTTTTATCGGGAATTGTGCGTGCTTTATCTCATATTTTCACGTAGGCATATAACAGCTATATTAGACAGAATAATTCTGCATTTTGTCCCCGAAACAATTCTGTCTAGTTTCCAAGACACACTACACTTAGTCTAATAACTCATTTAATAACATTATCTTACCTACTTATCTTCGTATCAAACATGACGAAAAGCAGAAATTTTCCATATAGTTTCTGCAAAATGCAGAAAACTCCCCAATATGTGAGTAAACCGCAGCTCGATAATGAATAGTCATATCTTTGAATATCGTGTTTTCAAACAAAAACGCCGACGTAATTGTCGGCGCTTAACTCTTGGTATTAATAGGTTAGAGGTAGTAACTACTTCGCCATGGTACTCAAAAACTCGGCTTCAAACTCTTCATCGGCTTCTCTTGTTAGGCACTCCACCAGCCAGTCGATGCTTTGATGGTCGAGCTTACTGTTCACCACGAAGGCTTGCTTTACGCCAGACTGACCCAACTTGGCAGAGCCGTAGTTCTTGAATGATTTATTGCCATGATAATGGAGTGACTTAATCGCTTCTGCGTTAGGTTCTGGCAAGGCATCGAGGGTGTTGGCAAGCTGAATAACCAACTCCATAGGGTTCTTAGATGATGAGATGCGATACAGAAAACCGCCCTCCACTCTTTGGCGAACCCAGTAATCAAAGCCACTGCAGTCCATCACTTTGTCGCTGACCAGTGCGGCTTCACTGCGATAGCCACACGGTTCAACCACCACTGGGGTGTGTTTGAATTCTGGCTGGCCTGATGCGGCATCGGTATGAGGCAAGATCAGGTCACATGGTTTACTGTCTTTGGCGGTCGGTGCGTTCCAATGAATCGGCATGAAAACTTGTTCACGGCGCATCTCTTTGGTCACTACTAAGCGGGCTTGGCACTCCCCTTGTGCGCTGCGTACTTTCACCACTGGATTAATAGTGGCGTGGTTGAAAGCATCTAGCCCAAATTCATCTAAGCCAAGCTCTGCAACCGTATCTGGATGCATGGCAACAAACGGTTCTGGGGTGTGTTCACCTAAGCCTGCCGCCAAACCTGTGCGGCTCATGGTGTGCCATTGGTCTCTGATTCGACCTGTGTTCATGATAAGCGGGAATTCAAGGCTGGTATCGGCAATCGGTTTGTCGTGCTCAACTGCAATAAACTGCGCTTTGCCTGATTCAGTAAAGAACTCGCCATTGGTGAACATGCGTTGCTCAATGATCTCTGGTTGATACTCTAACACTGGCCATTGCTGTGGAGTGAGTTCGCCATAGCCTTTTTCATCCAGTTTGGTTAATCCAATTAAGCACAAATCACGCGCTTTGCCCGTTTCATTGCCGAGCGCTGTCATCTCGCAATACTCTTTGAAGATCTCACCTTCGTGACGGAACTCAAATTGCTCTTTGAATCCCATTTTTTGTGCGACTTCTTTTAATATCCACCAATCGGGTTTGGCTTCCCCTGGGCTTGGTAACACGCGGCGTTGACGTGAGATTCGGCGTTCAGAGTTGGTCACAGTGCCCGATTTCTCACTCCACCCTTGTGCGGGCAGCACTACATCGGCCAAGCGTGTGGTTTCTGTATCAGCAATGCAGTCCGACACCACCACAAACGGGCACTTCTCTAATGCCGCTTTGATCTTTTCGCTATCAGGCAGGCTCACAACAGGGTTGGTTGCCATGATCCACACGGCTTTGATTTTGCCTTCATTCATGGCATCAAACAGGTCAATCGCTTTTAAACCCGCATGTGTGGCTAAGCTGTCGGTTTGCCAGAACTCGCTCACCGTTTGGTGTGATTGCGGATCACCAAATTCAAAGTGCGCCGCTAAGGTATTAGCTAAACCGCCCACCTCACGCCCACCCATCGCGTTCGGTTGGCCCGTTACAGAGAATGGCCCCATGCCCGGCTTACCGATTTTCCCGGTCGCTAAATGGCAGTTGATAATGGCATTCACCTTGTCACACCCTTGTGTCGATTGGTTCACACCTTGGGAGTAAATGGTCAGTACCTTCTCGTTCGATGTAAACAAACTGTAGAACTGTTTTAGCTGCTGCTCTGTTAACCCTGTGAGCTCAGGAACGCTTTTGTCGCCCCAGCCCGACTCTGTATAACGATATTGAGTCGCAGATCGAATCGATTCAGTAAAGCCTTGAGTGTGGTTTTCTATGTAGTCTGTATCTAGCTTGTCGTTATCATCGAGGTAACCCAATAAACCATTGAACAACGCCACGTCTGAGCCGGATTCCAATGCCAAGTGAATGTCTGCGATTTCACAGGTATCGGTATAACGCGGGTCGATGACGATAACTTTCAATGCAGGGTTGGCTTGTTTCGCGGCTCTTAATCTTTGGAAAAGTACCGGGTGACACCATGCTAGGTTGGAGCCTGTAATCACGACGAGTTCGGCTTGCTCGAGATCTTCGTAGCAAACCGGTACTGTGTCTGCGCCAAATGCTCGCTTATGCCCGACCACGGTTGAAGCCATGCACAGTCTAGAATTACTGTCGATGTTGCCGCTGCCGATAAAGCCTTTCATCAGTTTATTGGCAACATAATAGTCTTCGGTAAGCAGCTGACCAGACACATAGAACGCAACCGAATCGGCCCCAAATTCTTCGATCGTTTGATTGAATTTGTCTGCGACCAACTGAGTGGCACGGTTCCAATCCAGCTCTTGTTTTTGCTCATTCTGAATATGAGCAGGCTGTGTTAGGCGTCCTAAAGGCGTGACGGTATCACCAAGCGCAATCCCTTTAGTACATAGCTTTCCATAGTTTGATGGATGATCTTTATCACCACGCACTTCTAGTTTTCCTAACGATGTCGGTCTCGCTTCTATTCCACACCCTACACCACAATAAGCACAGGTCGATTTTATCCAGCCGCTGTTTGAATCGGTCATCCGTTTCTCACTCAATTATCCATAATTGTAATAACTGAAAATAAGCAAATAACACGCCACTTAATAGCAGCTGATGAATAGCAAATAATTTCATCTAAAAACAACAACTTAATAAAAACACAAATATCAACAACGAACCAAACAGAACTTAGCCAAGATAAAAACTTAATTTTTGCACCATTTTGCAGAAAGTTGCACCACAAACGCTCATTTATATAAATATAACAAAAATTTTACATACCACTTTAGGGGTAATTACGTGCCACCTGCAATTTTTAAATCACTGAAATATATATATTAAATTTTATTTAAATGAACAAATCGCAATCTGGCACCCTCCTTGCTCCACTAGAAACCAAGACTTAGAAAAAACATTTTTGTTTTTCTTGATGATTATGAATTGAGTGGAATCTCAACCCGGTATTCATCTGCTAACGACTAGAAATTAGATGCTAGTGATGGTGGCGCCGAGAATAAGGAATGGATTATGAGCAAGAAGAAAATCGTCGTTGTTGGTAACGGCATGGTTGGACACAAATTTATCGACAACATCCTGCAATCAGACAGTGATGAGTTTGATGTGATTACTTTTAGTGAAGAACCAAGGCTGGCCTACGACCGTGTTCAGCTGACGGCTTACTTTAATGGTAAAAGCGCTGATGACCTGTCATTGACCAGTGAAGAATATTACCAAAGCAACGGCGTGAACTACTTGTTGAACCAGAAGGTTGCCAAGCTAGACACCGCCAATCAACAAGTCATCACTGAAAGTGGTCACGTTGAAAGTTACGACAAGCTAATCTTGGCGACGGGCTCTTTCCCTTTTGTTCCCCCTATTCCCGGTAACGACCAAGAACACTGTCACGTTTATCGCACCATCGAAGACTTAGACGCCATCGAGCTTTCAAGCAAAGGCAGCAAATCTGGCGTGGTGATTGGTGGTGGTCTGCTTGGCTTAGAGGCCGCAAACGCAGTCAAAAACCTTGGCTTAGAAACCCATGTGGTTGAATTTGCTCCACGCCTGATGGCCGTTCAGTTAGATGACGGTGGCGGCGCCCTACTGCGCAGAAAAATTGAAGACCTTGGTGTGCAAGTTCATACCGAGAAAGCGACCTCTGAAATAGTCGACGGAGAAAACGCTCGCTACCGTATGAACTTTGCAGACGGCACCCACCTTGAAACCGATATGATCGTGTTCTCTGCGGGTATTCGCCCTCAAGATGCCTTAGCTCGCAGCTCTGATATCGCCATTGGTGAACGTGGCGGCATTGTGATTAACGATCACTGCCAAACCAACATCGACAACGTGTATGCGATTGGTGAATGTGCCCTTTGGGACAACAAGATCTTCGGCTTAGTCGCCCCTGGCTATTCAATGGCGAAAATCGCGGCTGCGCATATTGTCTCTGACGGTACTGACGACGCTGCATTCACTGGCGCCGACATGAGCACCAAGCTCAAACTGCTTGGCGTCGATGTTGCCAGTATCGGTGAAGTGCACGGCAAGACAGAAGGTGCTCAATCGTATACCTACAACGATGAAATAGAACAAGTTTATAAGCGCCTGATCATCTCGGCTGACGGCACGAAAATTGTCGGTGCCGTATTGGTCGGTGATGCAGAAGCCTACGGTTCGCTACTGCAAATCAAGCAAAATGATATGCCCCTTCCTGAAAACCCATCAGTGCTAATTTTACCTAACGTGGCCGATGATTCTGGCTCTGCAATGGGTGTTGAAGCTCTGCCTGATAGCGCTGTGATCTGTTCATGTTTTGATGTGACCAAAGGCGATATTAAAGAGGCCGTTTCAGCTGGCTGCACCACGATGGCTGCATTGAAAGAAACCACGAATGCTTCAACAGGTTGTGGCGGTTGTTCTGCCCTTGCGAAACAGGTTCTCGATAGCGAGCTAAGTAACCTAGGTGTGGAAGTCTCTAACGATATCTGTGAGCACTTTGCTTATTCTCGCCAAGAGCTTACCGACATCATTCGCGTCAACAAAATCAAGACCTTCGACGAGCTGTTAGATTCTCACGGCAACGGATTGGGCTGTACTGTGTGTAAACCGGCTGTCGGTTCGATTCTGGCTTCGTACTGGAACGATTACATCCTTGAAGATCAACATATCGAGCTGCAAGACACCAATGACATCTACCTTGGCAACATGCAAAAAGACGGCACTTACTCGGTAGTTCCGCGTATTGCTGGCGGTGAAATCACTCCAGATAAATTGATTGTTTTAGGCGAAGTCGCTAAAGAGTTCGACCTGTACACCAAAATCACGGGCGGTCAGCGTGTCGACTTGTTTGGCGCACAGCTTAACGAACTGCCTATCATCTGGAAAAAGCTGATTGATGCAGGTTTTGAAACGGGCCACGCCTACGGTAAATCGGTTCGTACCGTGAAATCTTGTGTCGGTAGCACTTGGTGTCGATACGGTGTCGACGACAGTGTTGGCTTAGCGATTCGACTTGAGAACCGCTACAAAGGCCTGCGTTCACCACACAAGATCAAGTTTGCGGTTTCAGGCTGTACTCGTGAATGTGCAGAAGCCCAATCGAAAGACATTGGTGTTATCGCCACCGACAAAGGTTGGAACCTCTACATCTGTGGTAACGGCGGTATGCGTCCTCGTCATGCAGACCTATTCGCCACTGATTTAGACGAAACCACACTCCTTAAATACATCGACCGCGTTTTGATGTTCTACACACGTACCGCAGACCGCTTACAGCGTACATCGGTATGGATGGAGAACCTCGAAGGCGGCATTGAATACCTCAAGCAAGTCGTGATTGAAGACAAGCTCAACGTGGCTGAAGAACTCGAAGCGGACATCGCACTCAACATCGAGAAGTACCAGTGTGAATGGAAAACCACCATTGAAAACCCTGAGAAGATGAAGCGCTTCCAGCACTACATCAACAGTGAAGAAATGGACACTAGCCTCTCTTTCATCAAAGAGCGAGAGCAGCGTTTTCCTAAGCCGAGCTTGAGTGATGCTTCGAATTCAAAACGCGATGAAAAGCTCGCAAAAGCAGACCAAATCGAAGTGACTGAGGTTTCATAAATTTCATCAGGTTCATCAATAAAAAAATAAAAACTCAATTTTAGACTAGGAGAAAGTCATGGAAAATTGGACAACCGTATGCAGCACCAGCGATCTAACCCCAAACGGGGGAATTTGCGCCAAAGTAGACGATAACCAAGTGGCTATTTTTTACTGCAAGCGCAGCGACACGCTTTATGGGCTCTCTAATTACGACCCTATCGGCAAGGCGAATGTGATGTCACGTGGTATAATTGGTTCATTAAGCGGAGAACCTTACGTGGCCTCACCCTTATACAAGCAGCATTACCACTTAGAAACTGGCGAATGTCTTGAACAGCCTGAGCTCAAGCTCGTGAAATTTGAAGTTCGCAAGCAAGGAGAACAAGTTCAAGTTCTCGCACCACTTGCTATCGCCAGTTAACTAAACCGCCGACACCATCATGCAAACGCTTATTAGCGTGCGCAATTTCGGCACATGGTTTATGCACATTAAAAGCGTTCTAAGTTCGGAAGTAACGCAGGTGCACAAACCGGGTAATTTTCCAGATTTAAAGGATTTAAACCATGGATAACACTAAATTTTCGCTGCTTTCATTTACGGGTAAGATGAAGGTATTACACCTAAGCTGGATGGCCTTTTTCATTACCTTTGTTGTGTGGTTCAACTTTGCCCCACTACTGCAAATGGTAAAAACTACGCTTGGTCTTTCTACTGAAGAGATCAAAACCCTCCTGATCCTCAACGTTGCATTGACCATTCCGGCACGTGTCGCAATAGGCATGCTAACCGATAGATACGGCCCAAGGTTGGTTTACTCTTCGCTACTCGCGGTCTGTTCTATCCCTTGTTTCATGTTTGCTCTGGCAGACTCTTTCATTCAAGCAGCAATCGCTCGTTTCCTACTGGGCTTCATTGGTGCAGGTTTCGTTGTCGGTATTCGTCTTGTGTCTGAATGGTTCCCACACAACGAACTGGGTACTGCAGAAGGTATTTACGGCGGCTGGGGTAACTTCGGTTCAGCAGCAGCAGCGTTCACACTTCCAACTCTCGCTCTAGCGTTTGGTGGTGAAGACGGCTGGCGTTATGCGGTTGGTATTACTGGCGTAATGAGCTTAGCGTTCTCGTTTATCTTCTACAAAAACGTGTCAGATACACCAAAAGGTTCAACTTACTTCAAGCCTGCTCAAGTAACAGCGATGGAAGTGACATCAAAGGGTGACTTTTTCTTCCTACTTATTATGAAGATCCCTATGTATGCCGCTTTAGCGCTACTGACTTGGAAGCTATCACCAAGCAACATCAACATGTTGTCAGACATGGCGGTTTACTCAGTGTATGCCGGTTTAGCTGCGCTTTACGTGTACGAAGTGTCGCAAGTTTGGAAAGTAAACAAGAACGTATTTAAAGAAGAAGTGCCAGAGATTCACCAGTACAAATTCAAGCAAGTTGCGGTACTTAACGTATTGTACTTCGCGACATTTGGTTCTGAACTGGCTGTGGTTTCTATGCTGCCACTGTTCTTCTCTGAAACCTTTGAATTAACACCGGTTCTTGCAGGTATGGTTGCATCGGCTTATGCCTTTATGAACCTAATGTCTCGCCCAGGTGGTGGTTGGATTTCAGATAAATTCGGTCGTAAACCAACACTGCTTATTCTAACGATTGGCCTTGCGGTGGGTTACTTCGCAATGGGTCAAGTCGACAGCACATGGCCTGTATGGCTAGCAGTTGTCGCGGCGATGGCGTGTTCTTTCTTCGTGCAAGCGGGTGAAGGTGCGGTATTCGCAACGGTTCCTCTAATCAAGCGTCGTATGACAGGTCAAATTGCTGGTATGACGGGTGCTTACGGCAACGTGGGTGCGGTAGTTTACCTAACTGTGTTGTCATTCGTGAGCTACCAAACATTCTTCTTAGTGATTGCTGCAACAGCGGTACTTGGCTTTGTGACTCTGCTGTTCATGGAAGAGCCTAACGGTCAAATCGCCGAAGTAAACGACGACGGCAGTGTCACGCTGATTAATGTTTCAAGCTAGGGTCTGTACTAAGAAGCATTGATATTATTGAATCGGGAGAGGCACCTTAGCGGATACATCAATGCTAGGTGCTTCGTTCAAAGGCTCTAAGTTCACTAGGGCTTTTGTTCTTCCTAGGATGTTCTGTCAAGGAAGCGGGAAGAAGAGCAGTTAAGAAGAAGACAAGTTATGACAATTTCATTCAGCCAAGGGCAAGTCATCACGCCAGAATCCAACAACCAGTTAACGCTTAAGTTTGGTGGTTATTCGAATCAAGGCGTACGTGATGAAAACCAAGATGCCATCATTGTAAAACACCCTAAAACTCGCGCAGAGCAAGAGTTGAAAGGCAGTGTTGCCTGCATTGCAGACGGAGCAAGTTGTAGTGAACACGGCCAGAAAGCCAGTCACACCAGCGTGATGCAGTTTATCGACGACTATTACGCAACTCCCCAAAGCTGGAGCATTCAACGTTCGGCGCAAAAGGTCTTAACGTCCCTCAATTCTTGGCTCTTCAACACGTCTGTTTCTAATATTCATCCCCCACAACAAGTGAACCACAATGCCCTCGTTTCGACGTTCAGCAGCGTGATACTCAAATCAAACACCGCACATATATTCCACGTTGGCGACAGCCGCATTTACTTACTCAGAGATGGAGAATTACGCCAACTGACCCGCGACCACACCCGTAAAAATATGGGACAGAAGCATTATCTTACACGCGCCTTAGGCATGGACAACCAACTCAACGTTGACTATCAAACCCTGCCTATCAAGAAAAACGACTGCTTTATCCTGACATCTGATGGCGTGCACGAGTTTGTCTCTCCCAACACCTTCAAGGAACACATCGACAAACCCGGAGCGGATTTCGAATACGCGGCACAAACCATCTGTAACACGGCTTTAAGCCACAATAGCTCGGACAACGTGAGCTGCTTGATTGTGCAAGTCAGCCATCTGCCTAAACCTTCGCTGATTGAGTTCCATGAGAAGCTGGCTAAACGTGCTATCCCACCCGCTTTAAAGCTCGGGCAAAGTATCGACAACTTCATGGTACTTGAGGTGTTGTATGCAGGATCTAGAAGCCATGTGTATCGTGTGATGCAGAAAGAGACACAGACCGAGTTCGTGCTGAAAGTCCCTTCCGTCCAATATCACGATAGCCCTTCGCAACTCAGAGCTTTCTTTAATGAACAATGGGCGGGGATCTTGTTAAAAAACAAGAGAGTAATGAAGGTTTACCCGACGCCAGAGAACTCGCAATTCTTATACCAAATCTGCGAATGGGTTGAAGGCATCACGCTAAGACAATGGATGTACGACAATCCAAAACCGTCACTCAATGAAGTACGCGACATACTAGAAAAGATCACTCAAGGCATTCGAGTACTGCAACGTGCAGACATGGTGCACCGAGACTTAAAGCCGGAAAACATCATGATTCAACGTGATGGTGAGGTAAAAATCATCGACCTTGGTGCGGTGTTAGTGAGAGGTCTTGAAGAGGGAGAGCTCACTGACAAGGACGACACACCATTAGGCGCGGTCAATTACATTGCACCCGAGACCATCAAGCACAACAGCGCGACCACCAGCTCTGATCTGTTCTCTATCGCTGTAATCGGCTATGAGATGCTAACCGGTGAATTACCCTACTCTGAAATGACCGCACAATCGCTTAAGCAATCTCGTCACCATCAATGGGAATACCAACCCATCACACAGAAACGAGCTGACTTACCAAGCTGGGTGGATTTGGTATTACAAAAAGCCTGCGCGGAATCACCAAGCGAACGTCATCAAGTGTTGGGGGATTTTGTGGCAGACCTTTACACACCAAACCAAAGCTTGGTCAAAAGCAAAGCCAAGCAACCTTTGATAAACCGAAACCCGATCCAGTTTTGGAAAGTGTTGGCTTTGTTGCTCGGCATTGTTGCGGTCGTAGAACTGGGGTTATTGTTAAACCCAAGCTAGATACGTTTACGAATTAGCCTAATATAACCGCGTTTAGCCTCGTTTCACTAAGCTTCTTGGCACGAGTTCAATGCCAGCTTGGTAACGCTTAGCCGATGCATTCAGCGCCAAAGCAAAAGCGCTGTCGGCAATTACTTCAAACTGCTGAGGCAGTGAATGGACTTTAAAAGGCAAGAAGTCGAGCAGTCGGTTATCACCAAAGGTTGCCAGTTTTACTTGATTAATCAGCTCTGGCTTTTCAACCATCACATCCAACACACCCTCTAACAAAGTGTAAGACATAGTCACAATCGCATCAGGCACCGTGCCTTTAGCTATCCAGTCTTCAAAAACCTCGCGCCCTGATTCTCGGTCAAAGTGCTCGCCATAACCGACAACCATCGGCTTGTTTTCGGTTAACCCTGTTTGTTGAGTATGTGCTTTATTCGCCGCTTGAAAACCCAACTGACGTTCACGTGAAATGTTCAGATCAGGCAGTGCACCAATCAAACCAACACTATGAATACTGTCATCAAGAATCGAATGCGTCAGTTCAAATGCAGCCTCGAAATCTTCACTGATCACACAGGCAAAGTGCTCATCATCTAAAGGACGATCTATCGCGATGACTGGCGTGCCTGAGTTTTGCAGTTTCAAGTAGAACTCATTGGCGTCTGGCATTGAGCTCGCCACCAGCAAGGCATCGATACGACGGCTAACAAGCGCTTCCGCAACTTTACGTTCGGTTTCGGCGTCATCATCTGAGCAACCAATCAAAATTTGATAACCCACTTTACGTGAGTTCTGCTCTATCAATTTTGCTAAACGCGCGTAACTGCTGTTTTCCAGATCGGGAATAATCAAACCAAATGAACGGCTATTACCAGCGCGCAGCGACGAAGCAGCATGGTCTGGTCGGTAGTTATACTCTTCCACCACTGCCATGACTTTCTGCTGTGTCTTTTCACTGATTCTGTATTTCTGCGCCTTGCCATTAATCACATAGCTGGCTGTGGTTTTCGACACACCGGCTAGTTTGGCAATCTCATCTAGTGTCATATGGGTGACCTGTATTTTGTGCGTAGGATCATATAACCAATCTTCTGATCCTTGGATTAGTTGAATTATATGCTGAATCGATTCAGTATAAAAGCTGAAAGGATTCAGCAAAATCTGAAAAGTGACTTCAATCATCCTTTTGAATGGATTGAGCGTCATTTGTCGTGATTCAGCTTCTTGTTGTTAACGAAACTGGAATTACGACACGCAGCAAAACTATTTTGAAAACCAAAATCGGCTTTGCTGAATTTTTTTACACTGAATGCTGAACCGATTCAGCAAGCATAAAGCAGCGGGCAAATATTGCTCTAGACTGAATCGTAGCGATACACAAATTCTCAAGCGATACGCTAAAGAGGCACCATGCTTAAATTATCAAAATCTGACATCACTCTAGGCCAAACTGCCGAAGACAAATTCAAAGCAATCCAAAACATTGCTGGCGACCTGACAGCTAAAGGTTTAGTTGACTCTGGTTACGTTGAAGGAATGCTGAACCGTGAAAACCAGAACTCTACGTTCCTAGGTAACGGCATCGCGATTCCTCACGGAACGACGGATACTCGTGGCCTAGTAAAAGAGACAGGCGTTGCGGTACACCACTTCCCTGAAGGTATTGATTGGGCAGACGGCAACCGTGTTTACGTAGCAATTGGTATTGCAGCGAAATCTGACGAGCACTTAGGCATTCTTAAGCAACTAACAAAGGTTCTAGCGGCAGACGGTGTTGAAGAGAAATTAAAGCAAGCTAAATCAGAAGACGAAATCATCGCCCTACTTAACGGCGAAGTTCAGCTAGAAGCCGACCTAGACGCTTCTTTAGTTCAGCTACTGTTCCCTGCGAGCGACATGATTCAAATGTCTGCCGTTGCGGGTGGCCTACTTAAGAACACAGGTTGCACAGACAACGCATTCGTTGCTGACCTAGTAACAAAAACACCAACTCACCTAGGCCAAGGCCTGTGGTTGTTGGGCAGCGACAAAGGCGTAACACGCACTGGCGTATCTTTCGTTTCAACAGCGAACCATTGTGAATACGAAGGCACACCAGTGAAAGCATTAGTCGCATTCGCAGCTTGTAACAGCGCGCACCAATCTATTCTGGCAAACCTAAGCAAGATGGTTTTCGAAGGTAAACAGCAACAACTGTTAACAGCTGACGCAGCGCAAGTGATTGGCCTTCTGAAAGGTGAAGCGGTTTCTACAGCGTCTCAAGACGATGACAACTGCGCAGTATTCAAAATCAAAAACGCACACGGCCTGCACGCTCGTCCGGGCGCAATGCTAGTCGCTGAAGCGAAGAAGTTTGAATCAACAATCCGCGTGTCAAACCTAGATGGCGACGGAAAAGAAGTGAACGCGAAGAGCTTGATGAAAGTGATCGCTCTTGGCGTTAAACACGGCCACCAGCTTCAGTTTGTTGCTGAAGGTGAAGACGCAGCACAAGCACTTGAATCGATTGGCAAAGCTATCGCTTCAGGCCTTGGCGAAGGTTAAGGAGTCGATATGTCTGATAAACAAATCAAAGCCGTTACTGTAACGCTTAACCCTGCTCTAGACCTGACAGGCGCTATCGACGCACTAAATGTAGGTTCAGTTAGCCTAGTAAGCAAAGGCTCTCTGCATGCAGCGGGCAAAGGCGTAAACGTCGCAAAAGTTCTTTCAGAGCTTGGCGCGAAAGTGACCGTAACAGGTTTCCTTGGTCGCAACAACGAAGAAGCATTCTGCCAACTGTTTGAACAGATGGGCGCAACTGACCGCTTTATCCGTGTCGACGGCGCGACTCGTATCAACGTGAAGTTGGTAGAGAATTCAGGCCAAGTAAGCGACATCAACTTCCCAGGTGTTCCTGTTGATGCTGACGCGATTAAAGCGTTCGAAGAAACCCTATTAGAACTTGCTGAAACGCACGATTATTTCGTCATTGCAGGCAGCTTGCCACAAGGTATCTCTCCTGAACTTTGCGCTTCTTGGGTTCAACGCTTACACGATTTAGGTAAGAAGGTGCTATTTGATAGCAGCCGTGACGCACTTAAAGCCGGTATCAATGCACAACCATGGTTAATCAAACCAAACGATGAAGAGCTGTCTCAGCTGTTCAATGCAGAGCTGACAACACGTGACCAATGCCAACACGCAGGCCAAGCCCTAAGTGAAAAAGGCATCGATAACATCGTGGTATCACTTGGCGCAGAAGGCGTGATGTGGCTAAACCAAGGTGAATGGTTACATGCTCAACCGCCGCGTATGCAAGTGGTAAGCACAGTAGGCGCAGGTGACACATTAGTCGCAGGCCTTTGTTGGGGTCACATGCAGCAGATGCCAAAACCAGAACTTATTAAATTCGCAACCGCCCTATCTGCTCTAGCAGTTTCACAGGTAGGCGTGGGCATCACCAGCCAACAAGAGCTGGATTCAGTACTACAAAATATCCAATTACAGGCGCTTAGTGCTCCAACTAGCCAGTTAGACACAAGCAAATAGGACAAAAGGTTTATTATGAATATTACCATTATCACAGCTTGCCCAAGTGGCGTAGCAAACAGCATCATCGCCGCGGGCTTGTTAGAGCAAGCGACAAAAGCACTAGGTTGGAACGCTGCTATTGAATGTCAATCAAGCGTGTTACCTGATTCAACTGTATCGCAAGACGCTATCGACAGCAGCGACGTTGTAGTTATCGCAGCTAACAAAAATGTTGATAAAGCACGTTTTGTTGGTAAGAAAGTGTACCAAGCGGCTATCTCTGAATGCACTGCAGATGCAAAAGCGTTTCTAGAGAAAGCGGTAGCAGAAGCAACGGTATTAGACGCTTCTCAAGCTGAAAGCACTGTTGAAGTGACCGGTACCTCTCCAAACTCTTCTACAACAGCAAGCACAGGCAGCAAGAAGATCGTAGCGATTACCGCTTGCCCAACTGGTGTTGCACACACCTTTATGGCAGCTGAAGCGCTTGAAGCAGAAGGCAAACGCCTAGGTCACCAAATCAAAGTGGAAACTCGCGGCTCTGTAGGTGCGAAAAACCAACTGACAGACCAAGAAATCGCAGACGCTGATCTAGTTATCATCGCAGCAGACATCGACGTTCCTCTGGATCGTTTTAACGGCAAAGCGCTGTACAAAACTACAACAAGCCCTGCTTTGAAGAAAACAAAGCAAGAGATGGAAAAAGCATTCGCAGAAGCTAAACCATACCAACACACAGCGTCTTCAAATTCAGCGCCTGCTGACGAGAAGAAAGGCGTGTACAAGCACCTGATGACAGGTGTATCTCACATGCTTCCTGTGGTTGTTGCGGGTGGTTTGATCATCGCACTCTCTTTCGTATTCGGTATCGAAGCGTTTAAAGAAGAAGGCACACTGGCAGCAGCACTGATGACTATCGGTGGTGGTTCTGCATTCGCACTGATGATTCCTGTTCTTGCTGGTTTCATTGCATTCTCGATTGCCGACCGTCCGGGTCTGGCTCCAGGTCTAATTGGCGGTATGCTGGCTAGCTCAACGGGCGCAGGTTTCCTAGGTGGTATCGCGGCAGGTTTCATTGCAGGTTACGCAGCGAAATTCATTGCCGACAAGGTTCAACTTCCACAGTCCATGGAAGCCCTCAAGCCAATCCTGATCATTCCGTTTATCGCGAGTTTGTTCACTGGTCTTGTGATGGTTTACATCGTAGGTGGTCCTGTTTCTGGCGTAATGAGCGCAATGACAGACTTCCTAAACAACATGGGTACGTCTAATGCGATTCTTCTAGGTGTGATTCTAGGCGCAATGATGTGTTTCGACCTTGGTGGTCCGGTAAACAAAGCCGCTTACACATTCGGTGTTGGTCTACTGGCTTCGCAAACTTACGCACCAATGGCTGCAATCATGGCAGCAGGTATGGTTCCAGCTCTAGGTATGGGCCTTGCGACTTTCCTAGTGAAAGACAAGTTTGAAGCAGGCGAGCGTGAAGCAGGTAAAGCATCATTCGTTCTTGGCCTATGTTTCATCTCTGAAGGTGCAATCCCATTCGCAGCGAAAGATCCAATGCGTGTTATCCCAGCTTGTATGGCAGGTGGTGCACTAACAGGTGCTCTATCAATGATGTTTGGTGCACAGCTAATGGCTCCACACGGCGGTCTATTCGTACTACTGATTCCTGGCGCTATCTCTCCAGTACTTATGTACCTAGTAGCGATTGCAGCAGGTACGCTAGTAACAGGCTTTGGCTACGCAGCACTTAAAAAGATGAGCGGCTCTAAAGTAACGGCAGAGGCTTAATCCCCCTACTCTGGTTAACGGTTCAGCCCAATAACCAGAGGCTCTTGATAACCGGTTTCTTGGTAAAACGGCTCCTTAAAACAAAGGCTCCTCATTTGAGGCTGTCTCTTGATCACAAGTCTGGTTAATCAAGAGACTTGGCGAGTTCATACCC